>JAISOC010000079.1 GCA_031275915.1 Holosporales bacterium
GCGGTCATAACAAACATAGATATTTTTGTTTTCAGTTGCATTTAAACCTCCGTGGCTTTACTTTGATTGCCAAACAATTGTAAAAACGATTATATACTGTTAAAAACAAATATTCAATAGCAAATGTTACGTATAAAGAAAATATGTTTGTATAAATTTGAATAACAATATTTATTGTGTTTTTTACAAAACGCATACGCTTAGACAATATCAGTTTCACATATGGCAGTGTGGAAGTTCTAATGGAATGTGTGAAATGTGTGCAAGTTTTGTATAAAAAAGCACATTTTGAGGGAATTTTTCTCAAAAAAGTTCCCACTTATTAACGGAAAAATTAACTTTTTTGTGTTATTTTTTCCATCCCCTAGCCCCAGCCCGCCACTCTTGGGGCTCGTGCTCACTCCCTCATCTATGCACCAGTCATAAAAAGATTAAAAGTACGTTAATTTCTGGAAAAATTTTTTGAGAAAGATATATTAGAATTCAGAGCTATCATAGATAAGCTCAGTCTTAAATAAGGGTGCTCATATAAGGGTGCTCCTTATGCTTCAGCATATATATTACTCTCAAAGAAATACTCGCACATACTTTGTACAACAGGCAGAATCATGGCTCTGGTGTAATCATGCATAGAATATAAACCTGGCTTTTGATTTTTTATCCAAGGAGCTACCTTAATTGCTCCATCTGCAAAAATTTTCCTAGAAAAAGCATTATGAGATATTACTATCTCCTCGCTTGCTCCAACAAAATTCACTCTGTGCTCTCCAACAGCATTGCCACATCTTTGTATTGAAAATCCTATTTCTCCTCTTTTTCTTGGAGCTACTACTCCATATCTCACGAAATTAGCCATATCTAAAAAATCATGTCCTCTAGCTTTTGCTATTGTTTTGCCAAGCATAAGGGCAGTTCCTGAAGGAGCATCTTTCTTAAGTCTGTGATGTTTTTCAAAAATTTCTGCATCAAAATCATCTCCCAACGCCTGAGAAAGCATATAAACAGCAATATTTAATATAGAAACAGCAACACTCATATTAGGGGATCGGAAAACAGGAGCAAATTCAGAATACTTTTCAATAAGTTCATCATGAAATTTTGATAGACCAGTTGTTCCAATAATTATAGGAATTGTCTTTTTATTATCTGTTGCATACAGCAGCATAGATTCCGTTGCAATTGAGGAAGAAAAATCTATTATAACTTCCGTATCGCTAAATAAATCCTCTATCCTATCTTTGCTAGAGACTTTATTTTTGACAACATGCCCATTCTGAAGAGCAGTGCTAATAACACTACTGCCCATGACTCCAGTTGCCCCTAATACAGAAATCTTCACCAATATTTCTCAGAAAGGAATGTCATCATCAAGAGGTATATCTGCAGGTCGCTCGTCAATATGATAATCCGTATCGGCAATGGAAGGAATATCATTCTGATCGTTTCTCTTGGTATCCATCAATAAAATGTCTCCTTTAAACCTCGAAATTACAATTTCCGTTGTATACCTTTCCATGCCATTTGCATCCGTCCATTTTCTCGATTGTATTTGCCCATCGACGTATAATTTCGATCCTTTTTTGACAAATTTCTCGCACAATTCAGCTAGACGATCATTAAAAGCGACTATTTTGTGCCACTCAGTTTTTTCTTTTCTTTCCCCAGTTATTTTATCCTTCCATGATTCTCCAGTCGCAAGACTGAACGAAACAACTTTGGATCCATCAGGCATAAATCTAACTTCAGGATCTCTTCCAACATTACCAACGAGAGTTACCCTGTTCAATGACATCGACATTACATCTATCCGTCCAATCACTAAATTATTGATATTATATCATCAACATTCCCCCATTTACATGAATTGTTTGCCCTGTTATGTAAGAAGATTCTTTAGAGGCCAAAAAAAGACACGCATTTGCAATATCCTCAGGATCTCCCACTCTTTGCATTGGAATTTTGGATATGAATTTCTCTCTATTTGCATCAGACAACTTCTCCATCATCGGAGAATTAATGGCTCCTGGAGCTATACAATTCACTGTTATCCCTTTTCTGGCCACCTCGAGAGCTATGGCCTTTGACATACCAATAATAGCAGCCTTACTGGCACAGTAGTTCACCTGACCTATATTGCCTGTCAATCCAACCACTGAACTTATATTTATAATCCTTCCATATCTGTTATCTGTCATAACCGATACAGCATTTTTTGAGAGCACAAACGCAGCATTGAGATTTATTTTCATTACTTCATCTAAATCTGATTCTTTCATCTTTCCAAAGAGCATATCTTTATTAATTCCTGCATTATTAATCAAGATATCAAGTCCATTCAGAGACTCTACAGCTTTTGGAATAAGAGTTTCCGTTTCTTCGCTTCTTGATAAATTACAACTAAGGATATGCACTTTCCTTTTAAAACTTGCAGCCAAATCTGTGAGAGCTTGCTCTCTCGTACCAGATATTGCAACATCCGCCCCACATTTCACAAACGCTGAAGCTATCGCCCTCCCTATAGAGCCACTCGCGCCTGTTATTAAAATTTTGCTATTAGATATCGAACAAAACACGCATATACCAAAACCTAATTTATTTGATCATCGATCTTAGCATGTTTCCACACAAAAATTTACTGCTGAAAGCAGTATAAAGAATGGTTTATGTGTGTTTTTTAGTACTCACATTTACTGTGCCCATTAAATTAATAAAAATCTATTACAAAACATATTGACTGACAGACATTCATACGGCTAGTATCGGACTACGTTACGGTGTGTTGAATACGGTAGTTATGAATAAGGTTGAATTAGTTACAGAAATCGCAGAGGTTTCTGGATTAAAAAAAATCGAAGCTGAAAAAGCTTTAGATGCTTTTGTACGTGTTGTTGAAAAAGCATTAGCAAAAGGGGACGAGATACGACTTGTTGGATTTGGGACGTTTTCAGTGTCCAAAAGAGCTGCAACAGAGGGACGTAACCCAAAGACTGGGGCTCCTATCTCGATTCCAGAAAGAAAAGTTCCCAAGTTTAAACCCGGCAAGCAATTGAAAGACTGCGCTTGCGGTTGCAACAAAAAAGGTTGTGGTAAGAAGTAAGCATAGCAATGGGCGATTGGCTCAGTGGTAGAGCATCTCGTTTACACCGAGGGGGTCGGCGGTTCGAGTCCGTCATCGCCCACCACCTTGTTTTCATTTGCTTGTGTCTGGTACTGGGAGGGTGCGGGAGAGAGTCACCACCTGAAAGACCAACTGTGGTGATAGAGTGATAAAGAAGTGTTTCTTCGTACTTTTCTTGCTTTCTTTGTCAACTCTCCTGTGTTTTAGAGTTGATTCTTGTGGCATTAGATCGTCTGTCGCGCAAAACAGTGCCAAGCAATTGTGGGTATCCATTGACTTTAAGCTGAATAATGGCTCATACATCGTTGCCCCTGTTGGGAAAGGAGTTTCTGTGGCTCCTTCGTTTGCGTGGAAAAACGCCAAAGTAATCAGAACCGTTTGGCCTGAATCATCGAAGTTACCTCCTGATAACGTCTATAGTGGATACAAGCGTGATTTCTCTGTCCTGTTTTCAGTACTTCCGATTGATAGAAACTCACCGATCTCATGTGACGTTTTCTATGTTGTATGTGATAACGCCTGTAGACCAGTTCAAGAAAATCTTGTTGTAAAATATGATGGTTTACTCAACCAAGATGAAATAAGAAACGCCATTGGGATGTCATCTATTAATTTCTTGTTGGTTCTCTGTATGGCTTTTCTTGGAGGAATAATTTTAAATTGTATGCCATGTGTATTCCCTGTTTTATCTTTAAAGATTTTTAGTGTTCTAAAGAATAGAACTTCTCTGAAGGAACAGGGATTATATTTTGCGGGAGGAGTTATTGCAACATTCCTGTCTATAGGCACATTAATACTGAATGCAAGGCGCTTTGGAGAAACTTTGGGATGGGGATTTTACATGCAAAATCCAATATTTGTAGCCTGTCTGCTTCTAATCTTTTTGATGTGTGCCTTGTATTTCTTCGGTTTGTATAATATCTCAAACTTCGTATTTTTAACTCAAAACAAACCAAAGGCTCGTAGTTTAAGCATACAATCATTCTTAAATGGAGTGTTTACAAGCATAGCCTCTGGAGTTTGTGTTGGACCATTTGTGGGAATTGCTATTGGATTAGCTCTCGTTTATAACAATATTTTCATGTCGTACCTAGTTTTTATAGCCTTAGGCCTTGGGGTAGCCTTCCCATTTTCACTTGTCTGTTTTATCCCTTTTTTCGGAAAGTTCTTGCCAAAACCTGGATCATGGATGGTTATTTTCAAAGAATTTATGGGATTCTTAATGATTTTTTCATGCGTTTGGACAATATGGATTCTCTCTTCTCAAATAAACATACAGAAGTTGATAATAACTATAACAAGTGTCATTGTCTTTGCCATGTTTATTTGGTCACTTAAATATTTCAAAAAAACTTCAATTGTCGGAATAATTGTTTCTGTCTTCTTTGTTTTTGTACAAGTTCATGAACAAAAACTCTCAGAAAATATAGAATGGAAAAAATTTTCATTTAAAGAACTAGAGGAAGCTCAGCAGAAGCACCTTCCAATTTTTTTAAACTTTACGGCGGCCTGGTGTTTAACTTGTAGTGTAAATGATATTGCGCTTAACGATGAAAGGGTAGTAGAGGCCTTTAGAAAGCATAATATACAAGCAATTAAAGCTGACTGGACACTTAAGGATGCTCCTATCTCAAATATTTTAAACACTTTCGGTTCAAATTCTGTGCCATTCAATGTGTACTATAAACCAAATAGCAATAAGCCAATAATTCTTCCACCTATTTTAAGTCCAAGTAAAATTGTAGAAATTGTTGAACATCAATAACCACCGGACACTCTGTTTTTGTGAAATTTCTCTGTTGTACCGATCACTCCCAATTTGGCCAGACGTCAGATGCATAGTAGTCAGGTACATCGCCTTCATAGAGCCAAGAACCATACGCAGTTCTCCTCACATCTTTCTTTTCTTCGCTAAGTTGCACAGCGTTAATCTATAGGAAACATTTACTAACGTGCTACAATATGCCGTGTTATACCACTTTACGAATTTGGTTCTATGAATGAAGGAAACTTGGTGCGAGGTTGGGAAGTGGTCATAGGCCTGGAAGTTCACGCTCAGATTAGTTCTAATTCCAAGTTATTTAGTGATAGTTCGACTGAATTTGGAGCTGATCCAAATACTCATGTTTCCACGTATGACGCAGCTTTCCCTGGGATGTTGCCAGTTGTTAACAGCTTCTGTCTAGATCAGGCAGTCAAAACTGGTATAGCTATTGATGGAACAATTCACAACGTCTCTATTTTCGATAGAAAAAACTATTTCTATCCGGATCTTCCGGCTGGGTATCAAATATCTCAGCTTTACAGACCCATAGTAACAGAGGGGAAAATTGCTATAAACATTAATGGAATTGAAAAAATTATAAACATAGAGAGGATTCATATTGAGCAGGACGCAGGAAAGAGTATTCATGATTTATCTTCAGATTACTCATATATAGATCTCAATAGATCTGGAATTCCATTGATGGAAATTGTGTCTAAGCCAGATATGAGATCCTCTGAAGAAGCTATGTTATACGTTAAGAAATTGAGAATGATCCTAAGATATATAGGAACCTGCAATTGTGATATGGAGAAAGGGAATCTCAGAGCGGATGCTAATGTGTCTATTCATAAACCTGGAACTCCCCTTGGCAAGCGTGCTGAAATCAAAAATATAAACTCTATAAAGTTTCTTGGACAGGCTATCGATTATGAAATAGAAAGACAAATAGGGGTTGTTGAAGGTGGAGGAACTGTTGTGCAAGAGACTCGTCTGTTCGATTCCTCTTCCGGAGAGACTAGGTCTATGAGATCCAAGGAAGATGCTGAAGATTATAGATATTTCCCAGATCCGGATCTAAAACCCATGATACTCACAGACGAAAGAATAGAAAAAATCAGAGAATCTATGCCTGAATTGCCTGATGCTAAGAGAACCAGATTTATGAAGAGCTATGGTATAAGCGAGGCAGATGCCAATATATTGACAGAAGATACTGAAATCGCCCAACAGTTTGAAAAGGCTGTATCTTTCTCCAAATCTGGCCAAAATGCTCCAAAACTAATAGCAAATTGGATGATATGTGAGCTCTTTGCAGTTCTCAATAAAGAAGGGCAAACAATACAGGATTTACAATTCCCCATTGAATATATAGCAGAATTAGTCGATATGATTGTGAGTGGAACAATATCCGGAAAAATAGCAAAAGTTGTTTTTTCAAAAATGTTTGAAACTCTGAATTCTCCATCGAAAATTGTGAGCAACATGGGACTTACTCAAATTTCAGATGAAACCATCATAAAAGAGACAATACTGAAAGTACTGGCTGGTCATAAAGATAAAGTCGAGGAATACAGATCTGGGAAGCATAAACTCTTCGGATTTTTCGTTGGAATAACTATGAAGGAATTGCAAGGAAAGGGCAACCCCGACATGATTAATAAAATTTTAAAGCAGTTATTGTAAAAAGGTATTGCATAAAATGGCAATAATTATTTGTCTTCTGGTTTCATATGTTCATTTGAGAACAGAGAATTTATACTGTTCAAATCTTCCTCTTCTGATGGCGGTGGCAATGGCAAATTGACAGACAAACCAGGCTCTTGTGATTCACTTGGCGGTGGCGGCAGATTCTCAGGATTAGGATTTGCCATCAACTTATTATGTTCTGAAGTTTCTTCTGATGATACAATAGAACCCCGTAATCTCCACTGACCATAAAGAACACCACATCCAGTTATTGGAACAATCTTAGTCTTTTTGTGTACCTTTTGACACCACTCTACTTTTTCGACTTCATTTGGTAATTTTTCCGAAGGATCCGATGAATAAGCACACATCGACACCACACAAACAACCGCAACAATGCGAAAAATTGCAAACATAACAAAACCCAAAATAACCGCAGTCAAAGCCGCATCGTATCTAATTGCCAACACGTCTTCAAGACAATAACGTGACACAACTGATTGTTATAAACAACCATGTGTCACGTTTATCTAATTCGCAATCCCGCTAGCTTATTTCTCATCTGTTGTATGCTCATCACTTGTTGAAGGTTCTTTTTGAGCCGATTCTTGGCTCATGGGCGGCAATTGTTGTAGATATTGCGGTGATGGTAGATATGGAGGTGGAGGTGGAAATGAAGGTGCATTAAATTGTTGTGGTTGTGGAAATAAAGCGGGATTACTAGGACTGGTCGATCTTTTCTCAAAACCACCTGCAAATGTTGATCCACTATCAATTACTCCTGTTGGTGACGAAGAAAAAGAATCTGCACCAGAGCGTATGCTAACACTTGAAGGAAGCTTTACATCAGAAAGCAAGTCAGCAATTGATGATTTTCTTTCTACCATAGATTGTTGTTGTGGATTTGAGTCTTGATTTGAATTCTGTTCTACTTTTTCTTTGTCTGATGAATTTTTCATTATAGATTGGAGTGGTGGATTTGAGTTTGGATTCAAGCCGGCAGTTGATGATTCTCTTGCGACTGTTAAAGTACTTAACAAAGGATCCTCGGTTGTTTTATTTGCTTCTTTTTTATGTTTATCTCCATGCCTATGCTCATGTTTATGTTGATGTCCATGTGAGGAATGTGAAGAGGAAGTTGGGTTATCACCACTTACAATTGTTCCATGCCTATGTCTATGTGAAGCTGGGTCATTACTTTTCTGTTGCCGGCTGTTAGACGCATTCGACGCTTCTGTTGTACTCGACGTTTTTGTAGATTGTTGTGGTGGATCTGAGTCTGGATCTGGATCTGGATTCGGCTTTATTACTTCTTTAAAACTAGGTTCTGTTCCAATCTCTCCTTTTATTCGATTAGCCATTCCTGAGCAGTGTACCTGCCGGATACAACAGAGAACTGCGATTATTGAAATAAGAAAAATGCGCTTCATAATAAAGCTCGCAAAAAAGTAGTTCGGTGGCATCATGCTTGATTATTTTATTTCTTTCAAATCAATTTTATGAGAATTTTACATTAAACTTTGATAACACCAGCCTTCTTCAACGCAATCCGCATATCAAGATACGCTCCTCTCTCAAGACCTTGATATTACAACAATATCTCTGGCGGAGAGAGGGGGATTCGAACCCCCGATACGGCTTTATAACCGTATGACGGTTTAGCAAACCGTTGCCTTCAGCCGCTCGGCCATCTCTCCTTTTAGCATATACGTTGCTATCACAATTGATATCAAAACCGAACTGATAAGTCAATCAAAGCTGTAATTTTAATCTCTTTCAGAAGAAATAACATTTTGATTATTTTCATCTACTAAATTCCAAATTGGATTATGTAATTTTTGAAGAAATTGAAGATGTTCCATAGTTTCTGATGCAGGAATTGCAAAATCTCTGCTAGGGATTGGAGTTTTTTCTCCATATTCAAATATTGCGGCTTGATTTGCTTCAATTTTCTTAGAACAACTAAAAATGTTTTTCTGAGTTACAGAAACTGACATTTGTATGTACACCTCTGCCAGTAATTCTGCATCTATCAGAGCCCCATGTTTTATTCTTTTCGTTGTGTCTATGGAAAATTTTCTACAAAGGGAGTCCAAAGATAGGGAGGATCCAGGAAATTTTTGCTTAGCTATTGCAATGGTGTCTATTACAAAATTTTCTATCTCAGGTTTTCCAGTAAGTACCATCTCATAATTCAGGAATCCAATATCAAATTCAGAATTATGAATAACAAGACGACTATCTGCTATAAATTCCAGGAAATCGTCTGCAATTGTATCGAATGTACCAAATTGCTGTAAAAAATCATTGGTTAATCCAGAGATTTCAGTTGAAGCAATAGAAAGCTCTCTTTGTGGATTAATATACGCATGA
Organism: Holosporales bacterium; assembly: GCA_031275915.1. Classification (GTDB taxonomy): domain Bacteria; phylum Pseudomonadota; class Alphaproteobacteria; order RUG11792; family RUG11792; genus JAISOC01. The sequence goes on from JAISOC010000079.1 coordinate 8,946, forward strand.
AAACTTTTATCGGTGATTTTTTTATCAATGATTTCAATGCAGCCGAGTTCTATTATTCTATCACCTTCTTTTGCAGAAAGCCCTGTTGTTTCAGTATCTATTGCAATCTCTCTCATTTTTTCACTAAAAATAAGTTGAATATAACCAAACACACTATAGAAACAGAGATAAAACTATCAGCTACATTGAATGCAGGCCAATGCCAATCCTTGTAATACACATCTATGAAATCCACTACTGCTCCGTGTAAAAATCTATCCAAAAGATTACCTATGGCTCCTCCTATTACCAAGGAACACAAGATTCTCTCCGAAAAGTTATTGAGTTTGAAAAACATGTATATAAGGAAAGCCAAGCAAATAATGGTTAAAGTTATTATCATCCCAATTCCTGGCATAAATAGCCCGAAACTAGTACCCTTATTAAAAACAAGAACAATATTAAAACCTGTGAAAACATTAATCACAGAATTTGGAGTCAAAAATGCCAGTACGCTGAACTTCGCTGCCTGATCGAAAATAACAACAAAAACACAAAGCAATAGGCAGTAGGAATTTATTTTACTAACATTTCTCATAGGACGTCTTGTCAATGACTGTTGCTTCACCACTCCGTCACTATAAAGTTAATTAACGCGAATAATCAAGATACATAATTTGGAACACTGGCGTGTCTACTTCAAGCTAAAATGCTTGTCCAATGCTTATATAAATATTGAACAAAGAATCTATTTTTTTATTCGTTGATGTTTTTCTTCTTTTAAAAGGAAAAGCAATATCAAAACGAATAGGCCCAAGAGGAGTATAATATCTAATGCCAAGTCCTCCACCCCATAACAATTTTTTATTCAATTTTGGAATTCTTGACTTATAAACATTTCCCCCTTCTATAAACGTCACAATCCCAAAATTTTCACTTACTTTGATCCTGGGTTCCACTCCAATTTCGAATACAGATTCACCACCCAGAGGCTTCTTATCATCATTGATTTCTCCAAGCATTTGATAACCATATCCCCTGATTGAACTCGCACCTCCCCCAAAAAACATCTTATCTCTTGGAACAATATTCTTTTTGGCACACAACATTGCTCCGAGGCGACTATAGCAAGCAATGACCACCCTATTATCATGCGTATTTTTTGAAAAAGGAATATAAAACGAGCCCTTAGCATCAAAACTCACCAATTTTTGCTTACACATGTATGGTGTAGCCATAGCAAAACAGCGAAAACCAGATTGTGGATCGAGATATACATTGGTATTGTCAAAATTAAATCCTATTGGAATACCAGCTGCTTTGAATTTATCGTATTCTGTATCTACCTTATCTTTTGTTTTTGAAGTTTCAGCACATAAACCTAGACCAAGTTCTGTCTTTGAAGCAACTTCATGCCAAAGAATACTTTCACCAACGAGCTTTTTCACAGTGTATGCATGCACGTTTTCTCTTGTTACGTACACTTGATTTTCCAATCTCTCTTTTTTGTAAAACACATCAGGAATTGTATATTTTAATCTTTGAGTTTGTGTTTCCTTAGTTATTGATGTAACTGTCGAAAACCTGGATCCCTTACCATCAATATTGTAATAGCTCCAAGTAAAATTACACCCAATACCTTCAGTTGTACCAAAACTGGCTCCAACAGAAATATCCCTTTGTTTTGCTTCCTCAGTCTTTATAACTGCCTTTGTCCTAACAACGTTTTTGTCTTTCTCATCGTTAATCTTATCAACAACTTCCACATCAGCTGATGAAAAAATGCCTGTTTTCATCAAATTTTCTTTTGTTTCCTCAATTTTTCTACAGTCATATACATCACCATCTTTCCATTCCATTCTATTCTTTATAAAAAGTTTATTCAGATCCTTTTGTCCTTTTTCAAATTTCATTATTATTTCGCTTCTATCAAGAATCACTTTTTTATTCAATGTAATTTTAAATATCACTTTAAATTTTTTATTATCCTTGTCTATTTCCAATTTTGGAGAATCTATTTCTACAAATGCAAATCCTCTTTCTTTATAAAAAATCTTGAGTTTTTCCACAGCTTCGGAAATTTGCTTAGTATTTGTGTAACTATCAAACTCAATACACAATAGATCAAATACTTCTCCGACCTTAATACCAGATGAATACTCTGGATAATCTTGGTATAATAATAAAACATCATTGATCTTATATCTATCGTTTAAAACAACTTCAAACATGACAGTTTCATTGTCTTTTGAAATTTTAATTTCTGCATCAAAATACCCAAATGATTTAAGAACACTCTGTATAAACAAAACATCGCGATTAATTCTATATTCCAAAGATATTGAGTCATCAGAAAGAATATCTTTGTTTTTAGAAGTAATAATACTGGATTCAATAATAGACACTATTTCTTTGTCATCAATTCCAGTTACAGTAACCTTCACAGCCTGTACATTGCTTATACAAAAAACAATTAAAAAAATAGTGAAAAGAATGTTAATAAGTGGATATTTTTTCACAACTTTATAAAACATCAAAACTTTTTTAACTTAAGGCCATTTATTTATTAACAATTTTATAACTTTATCAACAACCATCCAACAACTTTGCCAAAATACTGTATTCTCCAACAATTCTACCAAAAACTTATGTTGAAAAACCTGTGGAAAAAACTAATTTACACATTTCACAAGCATTAACCACAACACTACTACCTTTTTTTATTTATTATAGTATTGGTGATGATAACTGGTAACGTGTCGTTTTTAATGGTACATGGGTTGTTACAGTGCTATTATAGGCGAATCAACAACTTGAAACTGGCCATGTATCCGGCAACCTGCGGAGATAAAGCATGCAAAAACAAATAGGGGCTATTTTCCTCATAGCGGGTACTTGCATAGGTAGTGGAGTGATAGCTCTCCCAATGGTTTTAGCAAAACTGGGGATCATTCCAAGCTTGTTAATTATGATTGTGACGTGGAGTTTAGCTTATTACACCTCTCTCTTTAGTGTGGAATTAAATTTGCATTCAGAAAAAGGGCTGCCTCTTGGGGCGATGTGCAAAGTTTTTTCTGGGAAATATGCCGAAATTGTGGGAAACACCAGCTTAAAACTGCTTTTATACGCTCTTTTGTCTGTATACATACACGGCGAATCTTCAGTTATTGGAAAATTGTTGGAAACACATTCGATTTTCTGTGATCCAATCGTTATGTCCACAATTTTGGCTGTGGTAATATTTTTGCTACTACAGTTGCCATTTCATATTGTAGATAAGATTAACAGAATTTCATTTTTATTATTGATTGGAATATTTTCTATACCATTATTTGCTTTGATTGTGTCAATTGATTGGTTTCAACTACCGATGGTGCAGGATGTTTCAGCAAACAGTATTACATCGGTTATCTCAATTGTTTTCACCTCTTTTGGATTTCAGGTGATTTTTCACACATTGAGGGATTATTTGGGTAAGGATTCCAAGGGACTTAAGAGGGCTTTCCTATTTGGCAGTATGATTCCAGCTGTTGTGTATATACTGTGGACATGTGGAGTGTTAAGCGCCATGTATGGCTCAAACATGGATTTTTACCACCGTATGGCTACCGATGGAGTTGGTGTCGGGGAGGTGATTAATGAGCTCAGCAAAATAGCCGGATTGCCTCAATTACAAATGTTGGTATGGTGGCTCTCCATATTTGCAATTTTCACATCCATTCTTGGAGTTGGAGTCGGATTAGTTGGTTCGTTCAACACTATGTTTGAAAAAATTGTTCCAGTTGTCTGGAAAAGAAATATTACTTCGACATTAATTGCTATTCTCCCCTCATATTTGGTGGCAATTCTTGTGCCAAATGCCTTCATTAGAGTTTTCAAGTTTGCAGGTGCAATACTGACACTAATTGCGATTTTGTTGCCAATGTACCTTCTGTGGGCTTCCAAGATAAAAGATCTCAACTACAAAGAACTGAAAAACAAATTACTGATACTATTATCTCTGCTGTTTGCCATTGGTATTATCGTGATAGAAATTTGTGGCGTGATGTAAATGGCAAACTACCTATCTAGTATTTCATAAATTTGCTGCTTTGTAGTATTTGTACCACACCCAGAAAGACCAAGGGTTGTGTTTCCAAGTTGTCTTCCAGAAATTATTTTCGGTACTTTCATAGCTTGGACACCTAGCAGCTTCATATTGTTGTACGCAATCCCAAGGCTTTGGTTGGTAATAGTAGTGCATAATAGTCAAATTAATGACGCTTTCCCTAGTTAAAACTGATGAATTGTTATTTTTAAATGCCCAATCATGAGAAGACGCATTAGGGTGAAATTCATTTGGAATAGCAAGTGGAGGCATGTTGAATCGGCAGTCCATACTCACAATACCATGTTCTTTGCCGTAATCGCGTAATCCTGCTTCTTCTGTGTAAAACTTACTTCTTTTTTGTCCTTTGTGTGTCATGGTTTTTATTTCATTTGCAAAATCTACTGCTCGCATTTTTTTCAGGTCAAATAGCCACACTCCACCGTTGTAATACGGATGATTTATTTTTGAAACAAAAGGTTCCTTACAACCTCCAATACACGCATTTTTTAAGTCTATATTCCACAGTTCCCTTATATCATTTACGCATACGGTATCTCCATCAAGGTATATACATCTGTCATATGTAAGAAAATTACTAACGAAGAGCTTTAAAAATACATTTTTAGGCCAGTTGTATGAATTAAACTGATTAATACGTTCTCTTTCTCTATCAGGAATAGGAATATACTCTATATCATACTTATAAGTATCCCTATTAAACAGCAAGAAGAGAGCATTTGTTGATCTGGTTGTATCATCATTAAGAGTACCTTTAAACTCTATTTCATCAAGTACAATAGTAAATCTTATAGGTTCCTTACGTTCTCTTAGCTTAGAGTTATCTAGAATAGATACCAGAGATGTATATGTATATGGCAAATATTTCTCATCAGCAAAATACACTATATTGATTATCTTAGATTGATCATATGTTTTTAATCTATTCCATGGAACAATTGGTCCTGATATATCTATGTCTTGGTAACCTAGTAGATCCATAAATGATGATTCTGCTTCATTTATTATAAGATATTTAGTTGGTTGTGTGTCATATCTCTGAATAGTTGCATGTAGAGAGGAAGAACAAATTACTGCCCCCCATAGTACTATAGCAGTACCTAATAATAATCTCTTCATTGTTTCCTCCCCTTTTTATAAAGGAATAATCCCCTATATATTCTACATTAATACTACTCTCTTCCTGGAGGTATGTTAAGGAGTTTTGTTATAATGATGAAATTAAAACAGAATGCGGACCACCATGTTTGTGGGTGATCTGCAGACATTTTGTTATCACCAGGAGCGTATATGGAGTTCTTCTTAATCAAGATTAGCGAGATTTTCTATCTCGCGATATTTTTTATAGTGCTCATACCATATCCAGAAAGACCAAGGGTTATGTTTCCAAGTTGTTTCCCAGAAATTGTTCTTAGTATCTTCAAAACTCGGACACCCAGCAGCTTCATATTGTTGGACTCTATTAGCATCTGGTTTACTAACACCTGAGTAATGTATTATTGTCGGGTGTTTAGTTTTAATATCACGTGGTGTAACGTTTAATATCGTGTTGAATTCCTGGTCTATCACACAATGTCCGTACTTCTTCGAGTAAGCATAAAGAGCACCTTCTTCTAATGTTTCTACAAAGTTTGTTGAATTTTTCTGTTTTTGCCTTAATATTTCTCCGATCTTGTCTGAAAAACCTACCCCCCGCATTTTTTTCAAGTCATATAGCAAAGAGCCTGCGTTAACTGCCAATATTTTATTAAACCATTGATAAATACACCCACCAAAACAATATTCTCCCAGATTTATATTCCACAATCTTCTGATGTCATTTACACATGCTGTATCCCCATCTAGATATATACATTTGTCATATGAAAGAAAATTACTAAAGAAGAGTTTTAAGAAAATAGATTTAGGCCATTTATACGATTTAAATTTACTAATACGTTCTCTTTCTCTATCAGGAATAGGAATATACTCTATATCATACTTATAAATATCCCTATTAAACAGCAAGAAGAGAACATTTGTTAATCTAGTCATATCATTATCAAGAATACCTTTGAATAATAATTCTCCTTTAGGTCCCATCTCCTCATAAATAATAGTAAATCTTATAGGTTCATTACGTTCTTCTGGCTTAGAGTTCTCAAGAATAGATATTAGGGAGGTATATGTATAATGCTGATACTTACTTCCTGAAACATACACTATATTAATTATCTTA
>JAISOC010000004.1 GCA_031275915.1 Holosporales bacterium
CTGAAGCGCCGACCCAAGAAAGCGGTACTACGGAAGCTCCTGCATCTAAGTAATTTACTCTGAAGGGAGATTATTAGATTTCAAAGGTCTGCATACTCTCCCTTTTGGCGGATGTATAACTTCGCTGTTTTGTATTGTGAGTATTTTCAACTTTACCTAGTGTTAATGGTATGGTAGTATTATACCTATGAAGTCATATGAATTTATAGGTAAAAATACAATGACGACAAGTAATAAATCAGTTAAAAAGATTCGCTCTATTGTGAATGAAGAAATAGGTAAGGAATGTCTATGTAGTGAAAAATTTTTCGACAAAAAACTGATTACAATGTGCTTATTAAGCGCTGCAATTTCTGGAATTTGTGTTATAGGGGTATTTAAAATTACAATGTATTCTAAGATCAATGATCTGCAAAAAACATCTCAAAATTGCCAAATTCTTGAAGAAAAAATGCAAAAAATGGAGCAAAAGATTTCTTCTGTCACTGAATCTTTTGAGACTTTTCAGAAAGATTTGAAATCTAATAGAGAAACTTTGGAGTTTGCATGCTTAAAGATTGCATCAACACAAAAGGACATTGCGGCTATAAAAAATGAATATCATGTGACAGAAAAAGTCAGTATTCAAGATGTGGACTTAAAGAATCTCTCATCTGAAGACATATCATTTTTAGAATCATTGGGGTCCTTGATTAGTGAGGGAGCTCCATTCGCTGAGTTTTTAAAATCTCGCAATGAAAAAATAGATATTACAAAATACAGTTCTGGAAAAAAGCTAATGGAATTTGCTGATAAAAAGATTCCATCTGTATCTGATTTGAAAAAGGAAATTTTGAACGTTGGACAATCTGAATTTGATATTTCTTTGACTGAAACGTTCTGGGAAAAGCAGAAGAGAATTGTGAAAGAAAAGATAGTGAGCAGCGTGAAAATTACAGACAGCGATGATAATAACAATCAAAATGTTGTTTCAAAAGATGCAGCACAGAACAACAAGCTTGTCTTCACTGAAGCTTCAGAACACATGAAAGATGGTAGAGTAGAGGAAGCCCTCGTTTCTTTGGAAAAAATTCAACAACATTATCCAGATCTTAATAAATTTATAAAAAATGCCAAACAAAGAGTGGCTTTAGAAAAAGTCTTCTCGGAGTTTAAGAAAGAATTCGTAGAAGCTCTGTCGACAAAAAAATCAGATGAAAAGAAAAGGAACTGACAACTAAATATAAAAGTCTATCTACAGAGTCTTGTGTTCCTTCAGTACTCTTCCTTTTTGGAGGAACTCCATTGTACCAATTGCTCCGCTATCTTGGTCAAGGTCCGCTTCGCTCTCTACCTTGACCAAGCGCTTCTCAATTGGGATCTCTGCTGCTGTTCCAAAAAGGAAATATACTGTAGGGGGAGAGAAGGTATATATGTAGGTGTGTACGCTTGCTCACTCTGTTCGCTAACGCTACTTCTAACAGTGTTTATAGAAGGTGAGATACTACATTTAGTTATCAATCCCTTGTTAGTTAAGCAGAACAAATTTTAAAAAATCTGTATTAAGGTTCTGTATTTCTTACGAAAAATTCAGAATAATATTCTTGTATATATGATGTAATCTTTCCAAATCAGATAGTTCTATAAATTCATCAGCTATATGGGCATTAATAATTGGAGATCCTATCTCAACTACATCCGTGATTTCTTTTATAAAGATGGCATCTGAGTTTCCACCATCTGTGCCAATTTCTGGGGACTTTCCAGTGGTTTTTGCTATAGATTCACTCAAAAATTGTGTAAAAGATGTGGAAGATCCAATAAACGGATACCCAAACCTAAAGAATGAGACGTAGAATCCATTGCAGCAATTCTTTATGTGTTCTTCCAGAGAATCAAAGGTCCATTCATCGTTAAATCTCACATTTAGGAGAGCAGAGGCTTTGGAAGGTACTATATTTCTTGCGGGATTATCTGAAGTTTGCAGGGAGGTTAATTGTATAGATGAGGGAACGAATCTTTCATTTCCTCTGTCAATCCTATTATTGCACAAAGAATCTAACATCTTTATAAAGTTATGTATGTGGTTTCCGAGCACTGGGGCATTTGCAATATGACATTGAGTGCCCTTGGATTCTATATCAACATTAAGACTTCCTCTGCATCCGATTTTTATGTATTCACCTGAACCATATGGAGAGCAACTTTCACACAATACGCATCCTGCGATTTTCTCTCCTCTCTTCCTTAAAAGATTCACAACACTTTTGGTTCCGTGATCTCCCATTATTTCTTCATCACTAGTTAGGAGGACACTTACAGATGTATCCGATTTCAGAAGATTATTTTCTATCACGTGTTGTATGGAGGAAAGACAGGAGGCGAGAGGTCCCTTCATATCGTTTGTTCCTCTTCCAAAAACTTTTCCCTCTTTGATTACTAAATCAAAAGGATTTGATGACCAACCATCCATGGGGGGAACAACATCAACATGTCCTGCAAAACACAAATTTTTTGAAGAATTGCCTAGTTTTGCGTACAAATTGTTAACCCCAGAAAATGTGAGAACCTCACACATAAAACCTAGTCTTTCCAAGTATGTTTTGCAGAATTGTATGGCCCCATCATCATTAGGAGATATACTTCTGCAAGATACCAATTTACTCAATATATCTAATATTTGATTTATCATATTTTCTCATTTTCAATTACTATATTAACCTTGTCCTTAGACATTACATCAATATTTTTAGTATCAATATTATACACAGCTTTATCAGCTCTGATAGTTCCGATCTTGTTATCAGTTATCACAACTTCATCACTAAAAATTACACATCTTGATGTATCGAATGTGCAGATCTTTGAAGAAATTTGTAATTTGTCATGTGTGAATGTAACCATACCATCAGCTCTTATTTTTTTAATATTTTTCCCATCACACAAAACTGTTATCCTATTTGAAGTGAAGATGTGACTATTTTTTTGTGCGGCATTCTGTGGATTTTTCAAATCAAGATATGTGAATACGACTTTACCATCGGCTTTTATTTTTTCAATGTTCTTCTTGTAATATGAAATAATTATTCTATCGGCTGTGAATACATAATTTTCTGTTTGTGTAATATATGAAACCTTGGCGTTTCCCTTGAGTGTACAAATATTTTCTTTAGTGTCGAGGGAAACTTCATCCGAGGAGGTATTTATAGAACCCTGGGTTTCATTGAGCAAAAGCAAAATAATTAATGCAAATTTCAAAAAAGTTTCCAATAGAGCTTTGATTTTTCTTCGGACTTTCAATATTTTCAACCAAACAGTAGTAATTCCTTTACAAAATATTGTACCATCTACACAGGTGCTATAACAAATAGACCATGAGTTAATAGTAAATTTAAGGAGGGAGACAACATGAATAAAAGTTTCCCCTACAAAATTTGCATATTTAAAAATAGGTGATACAATATAGGTTATGAGGAGGATGCAACTGTCTGTGATGTTTCTTTGGAGGTATCTTGGTTTGGTGCCGGCAAAGCAGCAGATGTAATTCTCGATTTCAAAAGTTCCTCGTGTTTTTTGATTCTTGTTTGAGAATCGTCTGAGGAGGTGATGTGCACGGAGACCTCTCCATTTGCAGTAATATTTACTGTTACCTTGTATTTACAGGAATCAGTGTTATCAAACTCATGTACATAAGATTCGTCGGTTTTGATGACTCCAGCTTCCTTGTTGACATACGTAAGTGAGAAGCTCTTCAGAATTTCCAGAGTTGCGTTCCACACCTTATCTTTTTTGGACATCTCTGTGTTTGTAGGTACTTGTTTTGCATTCAATGCAACATCCTTGTCCTTACATTTTTTACCAAAATTGTTCTTGAAGAAAGCTTCTTTGCCAGACCATATAGACCCAAATCCATACTTCTGCGTATCATCTGGATCCTTGGGGGCTTCTGCTTTAAAGTTAGTCTCTCCGAACACCCCAGTTATAAGGGAACACAGAACAAAAAAAAGAAGCAGGTGAATCCTCATAGAGTTTTTGCTATTGAAAAAGAATACTAAAAAACTCAATGCATTATACATTACATTTTTATTTTTAAAAAGGAGAATTTACAAAAATGATTACAATGATAAAAAAAGCAAATAAACTTCCACTAGATATTAAAGTTTTAAAATCACATCTAAGAATAGAACATGAATACGAGGATGAGTATCTAAGGATACTCATTGAAGCAGCTACGGATGTTTTGGAAAAAGCAATTGGAATGTCTATTCTTAAAAAAAAGTATAGGTACAAGGGACCTAGTGTCGAAACTCTTCCAATTCAGCCAATAATTAAGGTATGTAGCAACAAAAATGAAGAAATAATATATGAGGCGGGAATAACAGATGACGAATCAGAAGTTCCTATAGATCTCAAATACGCAATTCTTCAGATAGCCAAAAGTATGTATGAGTGTAATGACGAAGATGTTCTAAAATCGCACTATATAAAACATGTTATTAATAACTATAAACAAATTTCAATTATATAAAGGAATAAGAAAATGAAGACACATAGATTTACAAAAAAAGCAACATTACTTGAAAGTAATACAATACGCTCCCTTGAGGCTACAGAGATGGCCAAATTCTCTCCGGTAATCAAGGTTAGGGCCTCAGTTAAGATCAATGATATTGGGAAATACGATGTTACTGTTCGCAATTTGAAGCCAGAGAAAAACATTACTGCAATTGAAATAGATGGAGAAGCACATGAAGTTATATTTCAAAAAAACACTGAAGATGGCAGATTTGTAAAATACACAGTTGAGAAAGATGAGTGATGTTAATTGAATCGCTTCGTAATGTATGTTTACTTTTTGAAGAAGAAACTAAAACGCAGATCACCATATTGTTTGATGATCTGCGGATAGCAGATTTACTCATAAATTTGCTGCTTTATAATACTTATGCCATATCCAGAAAGCCCAAGGGTTGTGTTTCCAAGTTGTCTTCCAGAAATTATTTTCGGTACTTTCAAAACTTGGGCATCCAGCAGCTTTGTATTGAGGTATGCAATTCCAAGGCTTTTGCCCTCCATCTTCCCAAAAATAGTAATGAATAATGCCTAACTTATTCAAGAAACCAGAGTTATAAAGATTAACTTGCCACTCTTCAAGTCCTTCCAAGTTTCTGTCAGCAAAATTATTATAAATAGATCCTCTCATTGGTAATGCGGAAACACACACATTATGTCCAAAATCCAAATCAAGAACTCCAGCATTGGTGTGTTT
>JAISOC010000012.1 GCA_031275915.1 Holosporales bacterium
GAGTGTACAATACACAACTAGTGATTATAATGCTTTGTGATATAGGCAGGGCCGAGTGGCAGAAAGGCTATGCAGCGGATTGCAAATCCGTGTATGTCGGTTCGATTCCGGCCTCGGCCTCCATTGTTTTGACTGCCTCTTGGGGAAGTGCTTTTCTGAGTTCATATGGATAATATTTTAGATTTTGAAGCCCAAGTGACAGCATTGGAACAAAAAATAAAGGAGTTGCGCGAGATTTCTAGGGTAGGGGATATTGATGTTGCCTCTGATATCTCGAAGCTTCAGCAAAAAGTAGATAAGTTGCTCAGAAAAATATATAGAGAACTTACCCCATGGCAGAGAGTTGCCGTTGCCAGACACCCAAACAGACCGAAATTTAAAGATTATCTAGAGGAGTTATTTGAGGATCCCATAGAGCTATCTGGAGACAGACTCTTTGGTGATGATAAGGCCATCATTGGGTGTCTTGCAAAATATAACAATATGCCATGCATGGTTATAGGACAGGAGAAGGGAAGCGACACTGAAACCCGCCTGTTTCACAATTTTGGAATGGCAAAGCCGGAGGGATATAGAAAGGCTCTCCGGCTTTTTGATCTTGCTGATAGATTTTATCTCCCGATTATTACGTTTATAGACACATCTGGAGCGTATCCTGGGATGGAGTCTGAAGAGAGGGGACAGGCTGAAGCCATTGCCAAATGTATGGAGAAAAGCTTCCAGATTTCTGTGCCCTTCATAAGTGTGATTATAGGAGAGGGAGGATCAGGAGGTGCCATTGCTCTTGCTTCCTCAGATTATGTCTTAATGTTGGAAAATTCGGTGTACTCAGTCATTTCTCCTGAAGGATGTGCCTCCATTCTGTGGAAAGATAAATCAAAGGCAGAAGTGGCAGCAGAATCACAAAAATTAACTGCAACTGATCTCTTGGAGCTTAAAATAATAGATAATATTATAGAGGAACCAGTTGGGGGAGCTCATAGAAACAAACATGAAACAGTGGAAAATGTTAAAAAATCATTGACCGAATTTCTTGAGAAATCTATAAGTATTGCTGATGATGAGCGTAAATCTCTCAGAAGGAGTAGATTCTTGAATATAGGGAACTCTTTTGTTAGCACGTCTTCTTAATGTCAAAAACACGCAAGTTTTGTTGTTAATAGCAAGTTTAATAGCAATTATATGTTCTATATCCGCTGAGTTTGTATTAACTAAGGCTCCGTGTGATATGTGTCTCACAACCAGATATTTACATTTGGCTATAGTGTGTGTTGCTGCCTTTTCCTTAAAGATTAATAAGAGTTACATGAGAAGCATTTTGCTTATTCTTATTTTTGCATCTATGTGCTTTGCATTCTATCATCTTGGGGTTGAAAATCACTGGTGGCCCGGACCAGCGAAATGTACTTTAAAATCGACTGCTTTAACCATGGACAATATTTTTTCTGAAGACAATGGTGATATTGTTAGGTGCGATGAGGTCAATTGGAGTATCTTTGGACTCTCTGTGACTCTCTATAACTTTTGTCTAACTGGCCTTATGTTTTGGATTTCCAGCATAGCTTTCTCCATGGATTCATTGAAAAGAAAATTGGAGAGCTAGTGACATTTCCCCTTCGTATAGCGTTTTGCTTATTACTCATTGTTGCCTCCTGTCTTGGTATTTTCCATTCTTACATCTTCAGTGATTTACCGACGGATGTTTCATTTTACATATCTTCCTGCTCCTGCTTTTTTTTAATTATATTTCTCATATTAATATCAAACATAGCCTATAAATCTGGAAATTTGATCGCCAACAGATTATCGATAGATTTTGTTGAGATTATATCGGAAGCAGATGAGAAACTCGTTTCGACCCTGGAACTCGCAGAGATTAAAGATAAATTTATTAATTTCATATTAATGATAAGCAAGAAAAACATATATATTCTCTCAAGAATATTCCCATTTTTAATATGTTTTTTAACATTCTCAGCATTTGTTCTTTATTTAAATATAATGATCTTGCCTTTCTTAATATTATGTATGATCTTAATTTCTGTTGTTATATGTTTCTTTTTCTTCGTATTGAAAACAAATGGAATGCTACCTTCAAAACACGACCTTGACCTATTTTGCAGATATTTTTTGAAGACAAACAAAAGCGGAAGATTTTTCAACATAAAAGAGACCATACTAAGCGATTTTCAAAAAGAAATCTTCAAAACTTCCGTAAAAAACATAAATAAACTCTCCAAACACACATGGAAATCATTCCTGCTTTTGTGCATTGTGTTTTGCTTTGTGTGTTTTTCATACGTAATCATAGATGCAGAATATATGGTGGAATTATCGAAAAACATATCAGAACACATAGTTATTTTGTGTTTTTGCGGGGGTTCATATTGCATATTCTTATCTTCCTTGATAAGTCTCAGGCAATTTGGAGTAAAAAAAGAAGATGCAGAATTTATTCTAGGCAGCATTCCAAGACTGGACAACCGTGAGGAAAATATTGTCTTGGATCAAGAAAAGGACATGTTTCTTGTTTTCAACGGAGTTTGTTTCCAAGAACATAGCTTGCACACAAGTTTCCCTATCTTGAACAACGTTACATTTTCGATATTACCAGGTGAATTCATCTCCATAACTGGAGAAAATCTCAGAAATGCATCATATATTTTCGATTTACTTTTAAAATTTTATAAACCTCAATCTGGAAATATTTATATAGCTGGACACAACATAAGAAATTTGAATACTGAGAGTCTACACAAAATATTTTCTGTTTTTAAAATAGATTATGGTCTTATCTTTGGAACAGTTGAAGACAACATAAGAATTGCCTCAATGGAATCTAACTCAGAAAAAGTTATGAAAATTGCAGATAGCACTGGGATTCTTGAGTATATGGCGGAAACTGTGCTGGATTCCACAGGAGAAATTGCTGTTTCACAGGAAATTTTGTTGCGCATTCAAATGGCAAGGATCTTTCTGAGAAATAGCAAAATCGTTCTTATGGAAGATCCAAAAATTTCTGACAATAGATTCCTAAAAACTTTATTCTCCGATTTTCTCAGATTTTTAATGAAAGAAAAAACTGTTATCCTAACCACATCTAATCCAGGATTTATTGTGTACTCCAGCAAAATCCTATATATAGGAGAAGAGAAAAATCTATTTGGAACACACGCAGATCTAAGCACTGATGAAACTTATAGAAATTTTTTACAAAAAATTGATAAACGTTAATAAATTTTTAACTATTTTTTTGTAGCATCATAGCATGGCACACAAGAAGAAAATTCGGAGTGTCATGTGGGGAGGAAAGGGCGACATAGCTCCGCCAAATATAGTGGAATCTGTGATCGCCTTTTGTGTTTTTTGAAACCCTG
>JAISOC010000098.1 GCA_031275915.1 Holosporales bacterium
CCCCCCCCCCCCCCCCCCCCCCCCCCCCCCCCCCCCCCCCCCCCCCCCCCCCCCCCCCAAGACTATTATTAATTATCAAGTCTCCAGCATTTGTGTTTGAATGTATCTTGTTCATTTTAATCCTCCTAAAAACAGAACTATATCACATGAGCGCATGCTTTTTTTGCGTATACGCCTATATTAATCGTATTCTGAAATCTAACATCTTTGCAACAAATTAATGAAAATTTGCTGCAAAATTAATCTTTTCTTGCTGTAATTTTTGATTGCCCTACATTGAAAAATCTTTTCCAAGGTACAATGCCCTGGACTCATTGTGTTGTAAAATCTCAGAGGCTTTACCATGAAATAGAATTTCTCCATTCACTATTATGTATCCTCTGTGAAGAACTGAAAGAGTCTCCCTAACGTTATGGTCTGTGATAATTATACCAATGCCGATTTTATTCAGATTTCGTATGATTTCTGTGATATCCAAAACAGATATTGGATCAATCCCAGAAAATGGTTCATCTAACATAAGAAAAACTGGATTGGCTGCTAGAGCTCTCGCTATTTCAACTTTCCTTTTTTCTCCTCCAGAAAGAGAAGTAGCCTTCGATTTACGTATTTTATCTATAGAGAACATAGATAACAACAGATCTAACTTTTCATTAATGGTGTTTTTGTCTTTGTATTTTAGTTCAAGAATGGCCTTGATATTGTTCTCTACAGACAATCCCCTGAAAACAGATGAGTCCTGAGGAAGATATATTAATCCGTTCATAGCTCTGTTGTGCATTTGAGAATTCGTTATATCAACGTTATCTAGATAAATTGTTCCAGAATCAGCTGAAGTGATTCCTGCCAATATAGAGAAAAAAGTCGTTTTACCGGAACCATTTGGCCCCAAAATACCAATTATTTCATCTTTTCCAACAGAAATATCAATATTTTTTAAAATTTGTCTGTCACCAAATGATTTGCAAATTTTTTGTGCTGAAAAATACAAACTTAATCTTCTAAATAGAAATCACATACGTTCTGAATTGTACCATATGTAGACGAAAGGGCGTCTGGTATATCTACAATCCGGAAATCTTAAATAAAAAGCTTGATAGCAGTAATAAATTAGATTAATCTCAGAGAGTACGCTGTATTGTTTTGCGTTTACGTGGTGAATACGTGAATAAGGGTTTTGTTGTAATGGTAATAGTGGCAGGTTGTTCGATGAGTGTGTACGGAGCTGAAGAGCAGGCTGTGTCTTATCAAGAGGTGCCATTTCATCAAATTAAAGAAAAGCAAGAAAAAATAATTAGCCAAAAAATGATTAAGCAAGGGTTGTATGATGCAGCGATGGACAGGTATACAGCGGTGGATGGTGGTGTATTAGCCAAAGAAACAGCCACTTACATACAGAATTTGCAAGATAATGATGGGAACAAGTTGATTAATTTGAAGACTCCGGAGACGTATATTGTCTCAATTCTGGAACTAGGGAAACGTTTAAACAATGCGTCCATTTCTGATAGCGCAAAGATTTACATTTTGGAATACTTAATTGATACATCTGAACTTTCAAATGGAGAAACTCAATACACAGCAGTGGAAGGCTATCAGGATGAAACGAATGTTATAGATGCAGCCAATGGAATTTTAAACAAGTATCGATCGACCAAACGAATAGAATAGTAACAATGGGAGGATAACAAATGAAACAAATAGCAATACTAAGGGTGATGATAATTGTGGGGACAATGTTGAGCTGTGGCCACATAACTGAGGCATATAGCGTAGGAACGATTTGGAACACTTGGGATAAAGTTTTGGATGGGATGCCACTACATCCTGAGGGAAGCATTGGAGCCTATAACAACGGTTGCTGATTTGAATAAGAGAAGATCAGATGCAAAAGGTCAAACATTAGCCAGTCATATCGTGACAAATCACGGGTGGAATTCCTTAGAAGAAACAGTTCAAATGATTCAAAATGTTAAAGATGGTAATTACAGAAACATACATTATGGACTTAGTGCCGATGAAACACTTTTGGCATACGCTGTTAAAATGAACGATGGTAAGTACCTTCACATTCACATGACAAGCGACTGACAACCACGTGCTCCACTAAATTCGCACTATCAGGCAGAAACGTGCATAGTTACGATATTTTACAGCGGATACAGGTAAGAACACATCATTCTATCTTCAGAAACTCAATACACAAATTTGGTGAGATCGTACTATAATATTTGTATGAGCAATATTGCAAAGACATGCTTTTTATCATTATTGATCTTTTTTTCTGCATGCGAAAAGGATGAAGAAAAAAAAGAAGAAGGAGTTCAATCAATTGAAGCTCAACCGATTAATAATTTAATAAAGGAAGTAATAGAGGAAATTAACAATAACTATGCTGACAGCATAACAAAAGAAAAACTTGAGAAAGGGGCTATCAACGGAATGCTGGCTGTTCTTGATGAACATTCTGTATACATCAATCAAGAAGAATTTGAGGCATTTAATCAGACAACGAGAGGGACATATCTTGGAATAGGAATTGAGATTAAACATTCAAAAGAAGGAGCAGAGGTTGTGTCTGTTATAGAAGATAGTCCGGCTTTTGATGCTGGATTAAAGGCCGCTGATGTTATCACACACATAGATAAGAAAGAAGTAAAAAAAATGCAGGCTAAGGAATTGTACTCTAGGCTTAGTTCAGATACTGCTCTTAAAATTGTTTTATCTATTCTACGTAACAAAACAGAGACCTTTGATATTAGTTTGAAAAAATCTGTGATACAAATGCAGACAGTGAAGACAGAATTTATTGATGACATAGCAGTAGTAAAAATAAATTACTTCAACGAAAACACAGTAACATCTATGAATTCTGCTTTAAAAGATGTAAAAAAACACAAAGCAAAGGGGATAATACTTGATCTCAGGAACAATCCAGGAGGAATACTAGATCAAGCCATAGAGGTAGCTGACATGTTTCTCGATGCCAACAAAGTTATCATTGAATTTAGATCAAAAAATACTGAAGAATCGAAGACAGTTTTTTCGAAAAAAGGTAATTTAGCAAAAGGATTACCAATGATTATTTTAATAGACAAGAATACAGCTTCTGGAGCAGAGCTGGTTGCTTCTGCCCTCGGAGAAAATAAGAGAGCAATAATTCTTGGATTAAGATCATATGGTAAAGGATCATTGCAAACTGTGATACCAATTCCAGGAAAAGGGGCAATTAAACTTACAACAGCCTTTTTATATACAGCTAGCGGAAGTAAATTAAACAACAATGGAATAATGCCTGACATATTAGTAGAACAATCAGAAGCAGAAACTTTAATTCAAAGAGCTATTGATCTGTTACATGGTATTTTTGCTCTTGGAAATGGCAAAGAACAGCAAGCAGCACTAATGTCGTTAACAAATTATTAACAATTTGTGCATAGAATCTGAATTTAGATAATCTGATTGAAAATATATATATCTTGGCATTATTGAATCGCTATTGCGTTGTCCTTATTTTAATATTTTTGTATTTTGCCGAAGCAAGTGGGCAAAGTGAAAACTTCAATTTCACGGATGTTAAAGTAAGCTGCGCCTGTAAAAAAAAACACAAGAAAAAAAGTCACAAATACAAACAAAGAAAAAGACTCGCAAAATGGTTCATATCTGTTGGAATTCCACCCCCTCCAAAGAAAATTCCTCTTATAGATTGATACATAATACTTGTTGATAAAACATGAAAAATTACCACAAAGTAGCTACTAGGAATATTATTTATTTTTATAGCAAAATCAAGTAATATGAAATGGTAGTAAGTTGTTTTTGAAAGTAATTTTATGTCGGCGATTGTTCGAATATTGATATTAATAGGCATTATTGGAAGTAATGTCGCTGTTTGTAGTTATGACATGATTTACAAGGAATATGTAAAACTTTTAAAAGAAAATAAACAAATACGCAATGTGGTAAGTGTTGAAAATATTATTCACTTAGAGAATACTGAATCTACAAAAACAAACAAGTATCCCAATCAATTTAGTGTTTCCCCAAAATTTTCAACAAATTCTAGCAACTCAATCTCAGATCCTGGTGAAGAATTAATAACTCAAGATCCACAGTATGCGTTTGACGAACTTTGCACGCCAGAACACGAAGTAGGCAAATTGTTAAGACAATGGGTTGATACTGGGAAAAAACCGTCACAAAACACACTACAAAAGGTAAAAAAATATATGCAAAAAAATAGATTTAAGTTCAACTCAATTTACGGAATGCTTACAAGGCATGTAGATAAAGAGCATAAAAAAGATTCAGAAATGCATAAACGTGCTCGTGATGTAGCATGTGAGGTAACAAAATGAAGAATTTACTTAGGGTGCAAATAATAGTGTTTGGAATGATGAGTTATGGTGTTTGGGGAGCAAATTTGTACGTTGGCAATCAGACCCTAGTTCATTACTACGATTGCAAAAATGGATGTTGGACTACTAGCAAGTGTGTAAATACACAAAATTATGTCTTGAAAAATACAAACCCAACAGAACTTACTACAGCTATCCTAATGTCTCATTTGTTGCAGATTCAAGCAACGGACCGACTTCGAGAAGTGATGAGGCTCATATTAGCTCAAGATGATAATCGTGGTAGTGGACATAACAACGCGTCAAATTCATCTGCCGATTACATGGAGAACAAAGTTAATGACATACCTCAGGTTTGTTTAGATCTTAAGAATCATATTTTTTATCACGGACATTTAGGATATTTCCCGCTTGTTAAGCCCAATGATCTACTGGAAGATATGGTGAATACAACATCAAAAAGAGGGATTTTTAGGATAAGTAACGACATTGTATCGAGGTTAAACTTACAAGTGATAACTAGTACAGGAGAGTACGCGTGTATGTATCTGCACCTCCTTCCCACAATACAACCAACTATAGTTGGCTTTGCTGTAGATCCGTTATATGAATATGTACAATATTTGCCAACTCTTTCATTTGCAACTAACCTGCTTTTAGGTGTTTTATTCACTAGCATCAATATACAACAGGTAAACATAAATCTTGATCCGAACAATAACAATAAAATCATAATGGAATTTCTATGGACTGGCGGAAATATACCATACTCTACCCAACCAAATGTCGCGATTGGTGTAACTGAGTTAGGGCCAACAACAAAGATCAGAGCTATAATTGAAGTTCATTATGGAACAATAAAGATCTCATCAATATATCCAATTGCAAATCAAGTGCATCACTAAATTGCCTACCTAATCAAAACCAGTGGCAAACACTTAAATTTGCAGTTATAACATGAACTAAAGCACTGAGGTTGGTTGTATATATTTTGAGTAGTTTAATAGAAAAAAGCATTGGATATGCTTTTAAGAACAAGGATTTGTTGGCATGTGCGTTATTACATTCGAGTGTCCAATATAAGGGGAAAGAGTTTGAGAGATTGGAATTTCTCGGAGATAGAGTATTGGGGCTCGTTATAGCTGAAGCTATCTATAAAACCAAGAGAGACAGCAATGAGGGAAGGTTAGCCAAAATCCTAGCTAATTTAGTAAGTAGTCACTCATGTGGAACAATTGCTATTACTGTTGGAATCGATAAATGCATAGAAACAGCTAATAACACAATCTTGAGAACCAATAAAACTGTGCTTGCTGATGCTATGGAAGCTGTAATAGGAGCTATTTTTATCGACAGCGATTTTATGAATTCCAAAAAAGTGGTCCTAAAATTGTGGGAAGAATTAATACAGAAAGAAGACATAACGGATTCCAAAACTCAATTACAGGAGATTTCACAAAACAAAGATAAATTAACACCTGATTATGTTGTAATTTCAAAGGATGGATCTGATCACGATCCCCGTTTTACTGTGGAAGTCAGAACTCTCGGGTTAACTGCTATTGGCACTGGGAAATCTAAA
This sequence comes from Holosporales bacterium, assembly GCA_031275915.1. Classification (GTDB taxonomy): domain Bacteria; phylum Pseudomonadota; class Alphaproteobacteria; order RUG11792; family RUG11792; genus JAISOC01. The sequence goes on from JAISOC010000098.1 coordinate 5,941, forward strand.
AAAATGGCAGAAACAGAAGCAGCAAGGAAAATGCTAAAAATTTTGCAGGAACAATTGTAAATACAACCACAGTTTCATGTTTAATCAAAATTCCAACTCAATTCTCATTAGCCTATTATATTTTGCGATCCTTTCGCCTCTGGAAGGAGCTCCAGTCTTTATATATTGAGCATTTATCCCAACAGATATATCAGAGATCGTTGTATCGCAAGTCTCTCCAGATCTATGAGAAATTACAATGTTATATCCATTCTCTTTGGCACATCTGATAGTTTCCAAAGTTTCCGTAAGAGTTCCTATTTGATTTGGTTTTATAAGTATTGCATTTGAAGATCCATTTTCTATTCCCCTTAACAATCTTTTTTTATTTGTGACATATAAATCATCTCCAACTATTTGAATTTTCTCTCCTAGATTTTTAGTCATTGAAGTCCAGGCATCCCAGTCCTCTTCGTGAAGAGGATCCTCTATAGATATTATTGGATACTCATTAACTAAATTTTTATAGAAACTTATCATTTCTTCTGATGTTTTTTGACTTCCCTCTATTTCATATATTTCATCTTTATATAATTCAGAAGCAGCCACATCCATCGCTATAGAAACATCATCTCCTGGAATGTATCCTGAAGCTTCTATTGCTTTTATCACATAATCCAGAGCCTCTGTTGTTGAGCATAAATTCGGAGCTACTCCTCCTTCATCTCCAACATTTGTATTATGTCCCTCAGATTTTAAGATTCTTTTGAGATTGTGGTATACAGTTGCGCAAATCAGCACATATTCCTTAAAACTAGCCTTTTTTGAAGGTACTATCATAAATTCTTGCACATCTATCCTATTATCAGCGTGAACTCCACCATTAAGTATGTTCATCATAGGTTTTGGAGTCCCCATGTCACTCGATCCAAATATTTGATTTATATATCGGTAAAGAGGAATTTTTTGAAAACTAGCCATTGCATAAGCATAAGCTAAACTAACAGAAAGAATGGCATTTGCTCCAAGATTAGATTTATTTTCGGTTCCGTCCATATCGATCATTTTTTGATCTATATTTTTCTGTTCTGATGCACTTTTCCCAATAAATTCTCTAGCTATAATTTCATTTACATTTTCAACAGCCCGCAAGACACCCTTTCCAAAATATCTATTCTTGTCATTGTCTCTCAATTCACAGGCCTCAAAAGAACCAGTAGATGCTCCAGATGGAACAGAAGCTATTCCAATATCTCCTGATTCCAAAATCATTTCAGTTTCAATAGTTGGATATCCTCTGGAATCTAAAATCTCCCTTGCTCTTATACTTCTGATATTTGACATACTCTTCAAAAATTATATGAGATTTATGCCAAAGATTATAGACATAGTTAAGTTTTTTTGCTAGTATGAAGGCGTATACAGAGTAAAAGCGGAGGATTTACTATGAAAAAAATTATTATGATTGCTGCGATATTGGCAGTGGCAGATGCTGGGTACTGCGAGTATTCTGCAGATAATTCTATTGATAATTCAAACAACAGTGTTGAAGAAAACACCGAAGGAGACGCCGTAAAAGAAATCATAAAGCAAGAAATTCCATATGCAAATGATGAACAACTCAGCAGAATAGAAGAAAAGTTGCTTCCAGAAGAAGTTAAGGTGTCTTCGTGTGAAGTTGATCCATTAAACTGTAATGGCAAGATCCTTGTGGTACAATACCCCGACGGTCCTGATGGAATAGAACAAGAATGCGATCAGGAATTTTTAAAACAGGCGAAAAAAGTGATAGAAATAGTGAAAAGTGGAGCAAATATTCCATACATTATCATAGAATTGCCGAAAGATGCTGGAGCTCTTCAGACCAATTCGGTATTAGCCTTGTTCAGAAATCTCCTCAGTGATGGTCAAGTTAACATCCCAATTGTCCTCAGATGGTCTGATCATTATTGCGCTCACGAAGAACACACCACACAAACCGATGATGGTTTTCAAAAATCGTCAACTTCAGTGACAATTGAACCAAACAGCTATGAGCGGGTATATTATAATGAGCAATATTCATCAAACAACGGAGAGACATCTTCACCTGAGACAAGCAATGTACAAAACTATGAGAATCAGTCTCAACCAGCAGGGTAATTCAGTTTGTATAACAATTGAAGATGATGCTTGGTTGTCCACCAAAACTGAGGCTGAGTGGAATTTGCTGTTTTCAAGATTATTCGAGAAAACCGTTCAAAATTCCCGCCTTTCTGTTAATCTCCTCCTCACAAACGATGATCAAATCAGAAAAATTAATAGAAAGCACAGAAACATAGATAAAGCAACAAACATCTTGTCGTTTCCATACTACTCTCCAAAAGAATTAAACCTTATAAGCCTCGCCAGAAGTAGCGTTAGCGAACGAAGTGAGCAAGCGTACACACCAACATTCTCTTTCTCTCCATACAATAGTATTTTTCCTTTTTGGAACGAAAAAAGAAGAACCAGATTGCGAGGTATTTGGTCAAGGTGGAGAGCGAAGCGGACCTTGACCAAATATTCGCCGAGCAATCGGTATAATGGAGTTCATCCAAAAAGGAAGGATACTATGGCCACTTCAAAAATGCTCGATTTTATAAGAACTTCAATAAAACAGACATTGACCAAATCTGTTTGGCAATCTGCACAATTGAATTCCTCCAAAAAGAAAGAACGTGCAATTCTCCCGATATATGAAAACATGTTGTTAGGAGATGTTGTCATGTCATACAATACCGTTTTGAATGAAGCATCTTTGTTCCGGAAATCATTTGATGCTAGGGTTAGTCACTTGTTTGTTCATGGTTTGTTGCACATATTGGGGTATGATCATGTCTCAGAGCAAGACAGGCATGAGATGGAAACATTAGAAACGAAAATTCTTTCAACTTGCGATATCGAGAATCCATACACTTCGTCATTATAGGAGAATTGATAATAATATATGAATTTATATGAACGAATAAAGAAGTTGCTCAAATGGAAAAAATACTCAGAAACAACGATAAGAGATACGATAGAGGAATTAATTGAAGAGGACGCATCTGATGCGAACGGAGCTTCTTCGATAGATAGTGATGAAAGGGAGATGCTTGGAAATGTTCTTGATTTGAGAGACATACAAGTCCAAGATATAATGATCCCAAGAGTAGAAATAAAAGCCCTGCCAATAACAGCAAAAATAGATGAACTCCTATCCGCGTTCGTTGAAAATCAGATATCGACGATTCTTGTATATCTTGGGACAATAGACAATATAGTTGGAGTTGTGTACATAAAAGACGTAGTCAATTGGTTCAGAATGAACAAACCATTTAATATAAGTATGTTTGTTAAGGATGTTATATTTGTTCCTCCAACAATGAGAACCCTGGATCTTCTTTTGCAAATGAGAGAAACCGGCATAAAAATAGCTGTTGTTGTTGATGAATATGGAGGAATAGAGGGATGCATTTCGTTCTCAGATCTGGTTGAAGAAATCATAGGAGATATACAAGACGCAGATGAGAAAAAGAACGATAAGAAAAGAATTATAAAGAATACCGATGGAACATTTATTGTCGATGCCAAAACAACTCTCACAGAACTTTCCAAAATCACTGGATTTAAATTTATACACAAGAACAAATCTGTTGATAGCATAGGGGGATATGTTATATCTATGGCTGGCAAAGTCCCCGTCAGAGGTGAGCTAGTTTTCTGCGAACAAAATAATATTGAGTTCGAAATTTTGGACGCAGATCCGAGAAAAATAAAAAGTATTCGTATTAGGAAGATATCTTAGTGATAGTCAATATTGTGGATGTTTCTGGGATTATATATAGATCCTTCTATGGATTACCCAGTCTGACATACAACGATCAAGAGCTTGGAGCAACATACGGATACTGCAAGGAAATGCTAAAACTCATTAGACAGTTCGGAGATTCCATGTTCATAGCTGCCTTCGATTCCTCAAGAAAGACATTCAGGAACGAGATATACGAAAATTACAAGGCAAACAGAAGAAAAATGCCAAGAGAGCTACTCTCTCAGATAGATATAGTGAAGGAAGCAACAGATGCCTTCGGATTTGTTAGAGCAGAATATCTTGGATACGAGGCAGATGATATCATAGCAAGTTATACAAAAGTAATATCTCCCTTAAAACATACTATAAATATAATATCCAGTGACAAGGATTTGATGCAACTTCTTGATCCTGAGAATAATATCAATATATACGATCCAACTAAAAACAAATATATAACAATAGATGATGTAAAAGCAAAATTCGGAGTTTCCCCAGAAAAGGTTTTAGATGTTATGGCTCTTGTTGGAGATAGTTCTGATAATATTCCAGGAATACATGGAATAGGCCACAAGACAGCTGCCTCCTTGATAAACGAATTCGGCAATCTTGAAAATTTGATAGCAAACATACACAAACTTCAGAAATCCAAAAAGTTCGAAACCCTGAAGAACAATATCGATAAGGCAATCCTTTCAAAAGAATTGGCTACTCTCTGCAACAATATTGATGTTAAATTTGAATATTCAGCTAAGGGAAACAAAAACCTAAATGAATTCTTTCAAAGGTTTAATTTCAAATCCCTTATAGAGAAAGCATGATTATTCAAGAAATATTGTCTAAAAAAGAAAAATATAAGGAACAATTAGCTGAGAGCGCAGAGTTTTTGCGTGGAGGAAGCGGCAAACGAGTGCGTTCCATCCTCTTCTATATGTTCAGCGATCTTCAAAAACTAACAAAAAAACATCACGAAACAGTGGGGTTGATAGAGACAATACACAATGCCTCAATAATGCATGATGATGTAATTGATATGAACACAACAAGAAGAGGAAAAGACTCCCTCTATGGAAGCAACGGGGCCAAAATTGGAATTTTAACTGGAGATTTTCTTGTTATTAAAGCCATGAAAAGATTCTTGGAACTACACAGAAATGACGCCTTTGCACAAAAATATCTTATGAGAGAATGTCATGCAACCGCTTATGGAGCACTGTCTGAACAGAATTTGAACCAATATACAGAGTTACCATGTGTGGAGAAATATCTTCGAATGTGTTCCATAAAAACTAGTCCTCTGTTCAAATTGTCATGCCTATTAGGAGCACATATGTCCGGAAAGTCGTTTGAAGAATGTAAAAAGGCAGCAATGTTCGGGGTGCGTTTCGGAGTGCTATACCAAATTCAGAATGATCTGGACTCATACAGTGTTTCGAATTACAGAGCCTCCGAGGACTATATGCAAAAAAATATCACACTACCAATCATAATATTGTGCCAAGAATTTAGATTCTCTTTGATGGAGTTTAAAACAAGCTTCAATCAAGAATATTTCGAAAAAATTAAAAAGGCTATTAATTCGGAAGATTTTCAAGAAAGACTAAGAAAATACACAACGAAGTATGAAAGGCATTAACTTGGTAATCTAAAAATAAATGTTGAATATGGAATATATGTAGACTATAATGGCTCCAACGTTTACTATTTTTTAAGGAAACAATACAAATGAAAGTTTCAAAACTTAAGATGGTGGCAGTGATACTGTCGGCATCGATGTTAACAGCAATGGCCTCAAAAGAAGAACATGAGGAACTCGAAAGTTGCAGGTTTAAGTTGACATTAGCCGAAATCAAAATTAAAAACCTCAAAAAACAAGAAGCTTCGGACCAATCCTACTATCATGGGCTTCTCAGAGAGAATAAATGTAAAAATGATGAACTCGAAAAAGAAAATGCTTCGTTAAAATCCATCCTTAATGATTGTCAGCGAAATAACAAAGAACTCATAAATAAAACAGAAGAAAACACGAATTACATTGAAAAAATGAAGAATGAAATCACGAAAGGGAAAGAAGAAAAAAAGAAATTAGATGAAAAATTACTTTTGCAAAGAGATGTGCTTTATACTCAGATCGGCTTCCAACCGAGTAATTTTTGAAACCAATTTAGCCTGGAAAAGCCCGCGCCATAAGCCATTCAACAATTTAAGACTACTCGTTTGTAGTGTTGCACAACTATACACAGAAAATTTGAAAAAAGATGAAATTATAAGTCAGCTCAGAAAGGAACTAAAAGAGACACAAAAGGAACTAAAAGAGACACAAGAAGTGCTAAAGTTGTATATGGAGATTGTTGAAGAGCAAGGTGAAAAGGCTGAAAAGTCGGATGAAGGAAAATAGGTAAAAAAATGTGGAGAAGAGGCGAAGGTCTCTTCTCTGTGTCGGTAAAACAGATGTATGGCCCCAGCATGAAGTGATGTGAGTCTTTAATAAATCTCTCTGGTTCTTTTTCCCCACATGTTAAAAGACTAAGGGGAATCTAGAATCAGCTCCTCTTAATAGAAAACCCATAGTCCAGATCTTAATCCTATAGAGAGATTCTGGAGCTGGCTTAAGAGACAGATTAGAAGTATTATGAATAAGTTTACTTCTTTAGATGAAGCAATAGATCATGTGTTTGTTAATTAGATGGAGTATATAAGAGGATGCTGTTTTATCAAATCTTGTACATACTCTTCTAAAGTACTTTATTTTACTAAAGAAATTCTCTATATAATGTCTCTGTTTATAGGTATTTCTATTTATAGTTCTCTGATTCTTATTGGTACATCTTGAGGGTATGACTACCTCACAATTATTGTTAAGTAAATGTTCTGCAAACTCTTGTGAATCATATCCTTTATCTGCTATTATTGTAGTATCTCTTAGATTTTTAGTTAGATTCTCTGCCTGAGTAATATCATGACTATTACCAGGGATAAGTATAAACTCTATAGTGTTACCTTTGTTCTATATCCTCCTCTACTTCTCACTAGACACTCCTCTTCTTGTGAATTCTTCTTGTATCCTGCAGAACACTGATTAGCTCTAATAGTAGTACTGTATTCCTTTCTTAATCCAATCAAGATATCTCTGATATATAGAGTAAAGATTACCATAGTAATAAGGTGGCATTCTTACTTGTACACCTGTACGTAATAGGTAATATACTGCCTCTATAAATTTCCTTGTTCTGTATTCATCTTTAATATGAATCCTTGGTATTGTTTGCAAGAAGGAGTAAATAGCTTGCCAATCCTTGTCTGATATGTAATACTTCATATGTGGTATATGCTTTGTTTTTATTATAATTAATGACTGTATACCACACTTTTGGTAGAGTGTAAAATTTCCTAACAGGACTTAATTAGTTAATAATTAATTAACAAATTATAATAAATATGAAATTATTCCAAAATTCCACAAAACTAATTTTCCTTATCGTAAAAAACGTGAGATTGTGCTAGCCTCGGGAGTGTTTTCTAAGTAAAGATATAAACTCGAATCTGAGAGGATTCGCCCTTGATGAGATTGAATAAGTTATATGCTTTTAGACTCTGTAAATTCCCCAATTGATTTGAAAAAATTATCGATAGAAGAATTATCTGCCCTATGTAATGAGCTCAGGGATGAAATTGTTTCCATAACTTCAAAAAATGGGGGGCATCTTGGTTCAAATCTTGGGATTATAGAACTAACAGTAGCCATGCATTACATTTTCAACGCTCCTGTTGATAAATTTATTTTTGATGTTGGACATCAGTGCTATGCCCACAAACTCCTAACTGGTAGACAAAATCTTATGAAAAATCTGAGGCAAGAAGGAGGGGCCTCTGGATTCATTGATCCTCTTGAAAGTGAGTATGATTGCTTTATATCTGGGCATGCTTCAACATCTATCAGCGCATCTCTTGGGATTGCAAAAGCCAGAGATTTGAATCACCAAAATTTTAAGGTTATATCCATAGTTGGTGATGGCTCTATGTCTGGAGGAATGATATATGAAGCCATAAACAACATTGGATCTACCAGAGACTTCATAGTGATTTTGAATGATAATCAAATGTCTATATCAAAGACCGTTGGAGGCATGAGCAAGTATTTATCCAAATTGCTGTCCTCCAAGAAAATGTTGTCTGCCAGAGGCAGAATAAGTTCTTTTTTAGAAAAAATGCCTAAAAAAACAGCCTCAATCATTGAAAATTTCATAAAAAATTGCATAGGTATTATCAAAGGGAGCAATATTTTCGAAAATCTTGGATTTCAGTATATTGGCCCAGTTGATGGACATGATTTACAAACTCTTTTAACTATTCTCGAAAATGTTAGGGATTATGCGACACACAAACCAGTTTTATTACATGTATTCACTGAAAAAGGAAAAGGGCATAAACCCGCTGAAGATGACATTTATAAATTACATGGAGTGACCACAACTGAAAAATCCCCTAATTCTTTTGGAAATATTTTTAGTAGGAATATTGTTGAACTAGCCAAAAACAACAAAAAAATAGTCTGCATAACTGCAGCCATGAAATCTGGATGTGGTCTCTCTGAATTTGCTAATCTTTTTCCGGAAAGGTTCTTTGATGTTGGTATAGCAGAGGCTCATGCTGTTACATTTGCAGCTGGATTAACAAAGGAAGGGTTCTCTCCCTTTGTATGCATATATTCAACCTTCCTGCAGAGAGCCTTTGATCAAATATATCATGATGTGTTTTTGCAAAATCTCCCAGTTAGATTTATTGTGGACAAGGCTGGACTCCCTGGCAAAGATGGAAAAACTCATAGTGGTATATACGACATTGCTATGTTCTCCATGTTTGAAAATTTTCACATATTTGTTCCATCAAATACAGAGGATTTTGAAGAAGCTTTGTGTTTTGCAGGATCAAATAACGATTCTCCGACAGTTATAAGATTTTCCAAAAGTGATATACCAGCCCTGAAAGAAAAATATATTTCTCAAAGCAGTAATACGCTCATAATCAATGTTGGAGGGCTATTATCCTCTGTTCAGCAAGCTATAAAAATTTCAGGAATAAAAGGGGATATTTTTGATGTATTTAAAATACAACCATTCGATTTTGAAAAACTGGCAACAATTATTGATGCATACAAGTATGTTTTTGTCGTTGAAAATGGAATAGCTGGGGGATTTGCGAGTACTCTTCAAACATATGTTCCCAAAAAACTGCATATTATAACTATTTCAAAAATACCTGTAATACATGATTCTAGAGAAAAACAAATGGAAAACAATGCTTTGGGAGCAAGAGATATAGCTGATATGTTGATTAAAACATGCGTGTGAAGTTGTGGGAAAATAGGGACTTCCTAATTAGATGTATGATTCCATCTGCTTCTGCGAACGCAGGAAACAGAAATCTGACTTAAAAAGGGTTGTGTTATAAGACATCTAATTAATAAACACATGATCTATCGCTTCATATGTATCCCCTGCCGGCTGAAGCCGGCAGTTCTGTGTTACGCCTGGAAGGCGGTCATTAAGAGTAAACTCAATACTCTGATATCTTAAAGTTATCTTCCTTATGATGTGTTTCTTGTTCCTCTATATATTTTTGTTTTCCCTTATTAATTCTCTTGTTCTAATTGCTATACTACCTGTTAGAATTCTATACCTATACTTAGTGCAAAATATTATATGATACTTTAGATCATATACACTATATGCTCCTTTTCTGTAATCCACTCAGTACTCTTTCTCTAATATCTGATGCAATATTTATACTAAAGTCTTTGCCTAAAGGCGAGTTGGTTACCCCATCCCAGTTAGCTATCTAAATCACTGAAAAATTGATTATCTTCAGAATCATTGAAAGGTGAGTTGCTTTCATTTCTTGTTAAGTTTGATGATGCTAAAATGTTGTGCAACCTGCTGTACACATCCATTTTACATCGTCCTGTAGTGTCCAAATGTCCAACACATATGTATACGGGAATTTGGAAATTATTAAACAATTCTGTTGTTAATGCGTGGTAGCAATGGAGACACACTGGCTTAATATTTTGTATGTGTACAATGATGGCTTTAGTATCTTCTGGTATCTGTAAATTTTGCAAATATCCAATGATAGCTCTCTCTGAGTGAGAATTAGTTTGTGGATTATTAGAGTTGTATCCAATTAATGTATCTGAATCTATTTTTATTTTATAAATTTCTTCTTCTTTCTCTTTTTTAATCGCTTTTTCTTCCTCTTCCTTCTTCTTCTTTTTATTCAGTTTCTTTTTGGCACTTTTCGTTCCGCCTGATATAAAGAACTGATTGAAGAAAAAGTATGTGCGTAGTTCAAATTCTGATATCTGATTCTGATTTATCACATATGTAATAGCAGCTTTTGCTACATGTTTAATTTCCTTGTTTAGAATTTGTGTGGCTGTTGTTGCAATATTTGTGCTATAAAAATTTCTTAAGAAGTTCAGATTTTGCAAACCTGATGCTAATCTGCCACTATTAGCAGTAGGGTTCATGATCCTAATAAAGTTCACCACTATATCTTCAACTTGAGCTGTCTCAGTGTTTGCCATAGATACACCATAACAAACACCAACACGCGGAATCGGCAATTGCGTCGAGCTTACATGCTCACAGGCAAACAACCAAACAAAAACAACCGCCGAAAGAGCCTTTATCATATTCATCCTCCCCATTTAATAATTTACCTACTCAGGATTATTTTTGTTCATCACTTTCTCAGTATATTTGGCAACAACTTCTGGATCTTGATCTACTGGCTCATACTCTACTTCATTACCACCTGCATCTGTAATATTTCCTTTTGCGTTGAGTGTATATGTTGTTACGAATTTTGGTTCAAAAAATTCAAATTGGGTTGAGTGTGCTACATGTACAGGCAGCACAGTTGATACACTACCAAAGACCAGTAACTTAGCTATTAAAAACACTCTCATCTCACACCTATCAAAATAAAAAATAAGACACACACATTTACATGGTACATTTTTAATTTCAAAATATCAACAATTATTTATATTATGAGGTAAATCAGGGGGCCTCTAGAATATGGCTATACTTACACTATTTCTCAGTTAAGTAATTTTTGAATCAGATTTTTAATCTGGTGGAACATGTGCTACAAGCAATCTAACAATTTAAAGTCTACTCATTTGTACTAGCGCACGAATATAGCAGGGATGTGAGGCAGGTGAGCTGTTCAAGATGCCACTACGCAGCATCGTGAAACTCCCCAACAATCTTCATTAAATTTACCAAGGTTATTCCAAAGATTTGATATACGATATCACTTGTTCTGAAAGAGTATCTACATCATCAAAAACAGTAAACAATTGCAAGTCAGGTTGGTCTATAACTTCCTCTTTCAAGAGTGTATTTTCCATCCATTCAGTAAGCCCCCTCCAAAAACCTTCTCCAAAGAGGTAAACTGGCATTTTCTTAAGCAATCCAACTCTCATTCTTACCAAAGTTGAGAAGGTTTCTTCCAAGGTTCCAAACCCTCCAGGGAAACAAATTATAACATCGCTTATAGATATTAAGGTAACCAATCTCAAGGCCAATGTATTGAACTCATATTCTGTGTGTACAAACAAGTTTTTGTTCTCATATGTTATTTCTTTAACTCTTATCCCATATGAAGTGGCCACATTGGATTTCGATTCGTGCACTCCTCTATTAGCAGCCTCCATTATTCCAGTTCCCCCTCCAGTCATAACCGATATCCCTGCAGTAGCTATATTTTGGGCAAAAACCCTAGCCTTCTCATAATAATGAGAACCATGCAAAATTCCTCCTCCTCCAAATACAGATACTTTTCTTCCTTTTAGGGCCATTATTTCTTCCGCAGAATAATAGTCACCGATCAAAGCATCCCTATCCGACAGTTCAGAACTATTTGGACCTTCAGCTTGAAAAGCTCCACTCTTTTTCAACAGAACAGGTTTCATTTCTCTATTAAATCAGAATAAATTACACGTTGCCAGCAACCATGGCTTCTATCATCTTTTTAGCTACAGGACTGGAAATTATATCAGACACCGACTTGTCGAATATGGAAATAACTGAAGCATTAAACAAAGAAATTACAAACTCAACTGCTAATTCATGGTACGCCATTGCTTCAAAATATCGCTTGTCGGCCGGATTAGATAAAGAAGGCAAAGTCAGAGGTCTCCTGTCTGCGACATAAATGATTGCGTAATCCTTGCCCTCCAATCCAAATTTGCTACCATCAATTTCGACCACTTCTTTGTGACAAACACCTGTAGCTGATCTTTTTAAAGCTGCCCAAATTGTTGTTGGCACCATTTTTTTCGTAACATACTTAAGATCAACTGCAGATTTGTCGGATGCTTCCCTTCCCTTGAATATATCGTTAAATTTTGCCTTGCCAGAATTTATAGATTCCAGAACTTGTCCAGCCTCTTCCTGGCTGGCAAAAAAGATCATTTTTACCGCTATTTCGTGATCATTTTTATCCTCTTCCGGAATAGATTTAAGAACAGTGTTGAAAGTTTTCCTGACTTGTTCTGGAGAAACTGTAATATGTTTCTTTAAAAATCCTCTGGCTATTTCTGATTTTGCAACATCAGCAGTTTTTTCTTTTACCTCTGGTTTTGAGAGGTAATGAATTGCCTCAACCTCAATCGTGAGCAATTTATCATCCACGACAAGCTTGGTTGCATACACCAATATTTCTCCAAGAGACATATTGAATTGATGTGCCATCATCAACAGAGCTTCATCTTGCAATGATTTTAATTTAAAGAAAGCTTTTATTTCAGAGGCTACAACAGGTTTGTTATTTATATAGGCCATCACTGTATCATCATTCAACTTACCGATATTAAATTGCTCTGCAGGTGGTGTATTGTCCTTAGCCCTTTCCTTAATTTTTTTGCTGTGTGCCTCAATATCAATCTCTTTGCCATTGATATCGAGAAATTTAACATTGTTTTCTTTATACAGGTTCACACTTACTTTCTGCATAAAATCAGGCATTGCAACTTTTTTATATTCTTCTTTAAATTTGCCAGAAAATTCATGCTTCTTTGCCTCTGCAACTTTTTTCACAAAGAACAGCATAAACACGTCTTTAACTGAGAAGGGACCTATAATAGATTTCTCTCCCTTTGTTTTAATTGGTTTAATCACTTCTGCTGGGAGCATAGATTCAGGCCTGTTATTCAAGTCCATGGCTTTCAGATTTGCTTTATTTGCTTCTATCAATTGATTTAAACCTTTTTCGTCTTTCACTGTTTTTGAAATTTTGTCAGCCAATGCTTTGTCAGAGGTCGTAATCACTTTTAGACTATATTCTTTTGTTCCCTTGAAGTTTGTCTCCCAAATTTCGTTATAGTGTTTTTCTAAAGCCTCATCAGTCATCAATTCTTCTGCTTTTTCGTTCAAAAGTATCATTCCAGCAATTGTGGTCTCCTTCTTACCTATTTCTGCCTGTATCTGAGGATCTTTATCTATTCCCTCTTTTTGGGCTCCCCTGAGCATAACACGATCAAACGCAGCTCTCAGGACGAGGAGTAATTTTATGTCTCTCAAAGACATTTTTTCTGATAGCTGATCTGGGATTTTTTCCATATCTGCATTAATTTCAGACTCTGTTATTGTTTCTCCATCCTTGAACTTTACGAGTACTTTTCCAGTTTTTTTGTTGAGAGACTCCGTCGCATCCGATGCTTCCTTGCTTTCTTCTTTTGTTTTAGATTTTTCCTTTGGTGTCTCTTTTTCATCTAATGTTTTTTGTGAAGAAGACTTTTGTAAAGAAGACTCAGTTGATTGTTTTTCTTCTTTAATTACTGTTTCTTTTTTAGTCTCTGGTGATTTTTCCTCTGCAATAGGCTCAATGGTCTTAACGGTTTCTTTTTGAGAATTTTCATAGAGAAACCAACTTCCCCCTCCAATTGCAGCAGCAGCAATGCACAACCAAACAACACTCTTTACATTCACAACAAGAAGTTCCAATCAACAGAACAAAGTATGCTTGGGATTATAACACAAAAAAAAGAGGGAGAAAAGATACTTGAATGATTGATGGAAAATCCTTTGTCGGAAATGCCTTATTTTTTTCGAAATTAAGACATAATAAAAACAATGCAGATCACCATAGTATTGTTTGATGATCTGCAGGTGTGTGTTGTTATTGAGGAGGTGCTCCCTTAATTATGGATCCAAAAATTATACCTCTCCACTTGTTGTTTGCAACATCTGTATCTGTATTGTCACGATTATGCTCAGCATCACACAGGTATAGAGTTATGTTTCTTGGAACAGTAGTACCTCCAAACATATGACTTGTTCCCCATGAGCCTATTGGTATTCCAATGATTAATGTCGTAAGAGCAAGACAGTCATATAGGAAATAATCCCCAACTGTAAGTGTATGTGCTAATGGATCTAAACCTGTTCCAATAGATACTACCGTGAGAGAAGTACATCCAGACAACAAACCACTTTGAGCAGTTGTTAGCGAAGGGAATAATATTTCTTTCAGAGCAGTACAGCCAACTAGAGAATAAGCTTCAACACTTGCTAATAAAGGCAAATATACCGATGCAAGAAAGATACATCCAGATAATAAAGCACATCCAGCAGTTGTTAACTTAGGCAAAAATACTTCTACTACAGTATAAGTTGCTGGGGACGCGGTACCAGGATTACCCAACTCATAATATCCCACTCCTACCAGAGAGTCTAACCTAAGAGTATGTAAATTACTACCGGTAGCAGTACCAATATCTCTTATATTTGCTAATAAATCTCCCCATATAGGAGGATTATAACCATTAGTAGAATCATAAGTACCAGGAGTTAAAGAGAACTCATCTATTGTAAGACTTGTTA
>JAISOC010000107.1 GCA_031275915.1 Holosporales bacterium
CTAAGAACTGCCTGTATATCCTGAACATCTGCTCCAGCCTCCTTTAGAGATTGCGTTGTAGCATTCAGAAATTCCTGGTACACATTTGCTTTATATATTGCATCCAGAAACTTTGATAACTCTTTTGCTAATTCAATTTTGGCTCTTCCACTATCTCTTACATTGGTAATATTTCTGTCTCTGTCATCTAGCATCTGTTCCATATCTGCAGAAATAGGTATGGTAAATTCACTGGTTTCTTGGGTTCTCTTTTGCCAAATATACCCGGTTTCTGTTACATCTGTCAGGACAGTTGAGCTATGACCATCCGGATATTTTGTAGTTGTGTAATGATATGTAATTGTGTTGAGGTAGTGATCTGTATATATGGTTTGCTTAATCTTCTTAGCCAGTATCCGAACTGGATTTATAGAGTCACTATTGTCTGCTTCAGGATTGTATCCCTTTTTCCTATAGAAATTTTCTTTTAGCCTCTTGAAATCAGGACCATTCAAATCTGTGCCAGGATGACTCATCAAATACCTCCTAGAGGCTGGATCACTTGTTATCTTAGGAGCATTTGTGCTGTTTCTTGGTCTGTCACTTCTCTCATGACTGTAATTCAGAGTTCCTTTGGCAAAAACTATCCCACTTTGCTTTGCAAGTGGATGGTTCTTTAAATGCAGATTTATATCTCTTAAAGAGGTCATTTCACCAGAATTTGTAAAGCTTCCCTTAATGTTTAGATTATAAGAATTAGGGGAGTGAAATTTTCCATGATCTCCTATATTAAGGTTTTGTAGTTCTGAGAAACCTACATTATTTGCAGCAAACACACCCCTGTTTCCGATGGATAAGCTTCCCACTTGCCCTGTTATGTTCCCAGAAATAGATATCATCTTTTCAGAGTTTACACTCACATCTCCTCCATACATCTCTAGATCTTCAAAGTCCCCACTTCCATACTCATGATAGTGCTGTCCTCCATTAGCATATATCCTCCTCTTCGTATTGAATATCCCATAGTTCTCAATGATTCCCTTCTTAAAAGAGGGTCTGGCAGTCCTATCCATATCAAGACCAGCTGTCAGATCTGCAATCCCTGTTGGAGTATCTCCTAGCTGCAAAACTCCAGAATTGAACATATAGCTCTTACTAAACGATATTCCATTGGACTGAATTGTTCCATAGTTATGGATCTCACTAGCCACAATTACAAGCATATAGAAGGAATGACTCCCTCTATTCTCCAATATCCCAGGTGTTCTAATGGCATATGTCTTCCCAGTATCCCATCCTGTATATTCATCCTCCACCTGCAGTAGTGAAATATCTCCATTCTCCCTCACCAGTAGATCAAAGATCTCATTATCAGATCTATACTGGAATTTTATACCATCCTGGAGCTTTGTGAGATGAAAATTACCACTTGTATACTCAGTTGCAAAATCAGTTGAGCTAATATGTAGCTTCTCAGCTCCTTGCTCCCTTCCTGTGATGAGTAACCCACTCTCACTGTTTTGCACATCAAAAAAGACATGGGCCTCATCTAGATATTTCTGTCTTGTCTTTTCAGAAGCATTAATATTACAGATACATAAGCTTAAAAATAATATTATATTTTCGATAATTTTCACTGTTCAGATACAATCTAATACATATCTGCGGAGTATAATACTTTATCAGTTAACCTTTCAATAATGGAGACTGACAACTAAATGTAAAAGTTCTAACTACAGAGTTTTGTGAGGAATCGTGTAAGACAATGTGCGTATACTCACTCAGCTGCGTAGTCTCTCTAATTTTATTGCCAGCTAACTTGGTCAAAAAGTTTTAAGTTAGTAGCTTTTTCATTTTTATCATGTCGTTAAAGGCCAGGGCCTTCTGTCCTGGAGAGCGTAATAAATATGCTGGATGAAATGTTGGAACAGCATTTATATCTTGAAATTTGCTGATATTTCCTCTAGTTTTCGTTATTCCATCTGAAGTATTTAATATAGCTTTTGCTGCGACTCCTCCAAGCAAAAGCAATATCCTTGGATTAATAAGACGAATGTGCTCCTTAACGTATGGCATGCACATTACTATCTCATCAGGGCTTGGAGTCCTGTTTCCTGGAGGTCTCCAAAATACTATGTTTGTGATATATGTGTCCTCCCTGGATAATCCAACTGATTTGAGCATACTATCGAGAAGTTGCCCGCTCTGGCCAACAAATGGTTTTCCTTGAATATCTTCCTGTTCTCCAGGAGCCTCCCCTATTAGCATAATTCTGGAAGATGGATCTCCATCAGAAAACACAGTATGCCTTGCAAATTTTTTGAGTCCACATACATCGGTTTCCATTATGAAATTTCTCAACTCTTCAAGAGATATAAATTCTTGCTGTTGATCTATTTTTTTGCTAGATTTCTTGGTAAATTCAGGGGTGGCATCTATGAACACATGGTCTATTCCAAAGTGTTTGTACCACTTCGAAAGAATTTTTGTTGTGTGTTTGCCATGGGTCAGCATAGTGCCGATTATTTTAAAACAAGCTATAGCTAAAGTAAATCTGATGCTTCATATCACTGGAAAACGCGGAGTTTTTCATGAAATGCAAAGCATTTTTGCTTTTATCAACGCAATATTTGATGTCTTGGAATTTAGCACTAGATTTAAATTTTCTGATAAATCAGCTGAGATTTCAGGAATTAAAAGTAAAGATAATCTAATACACAAGGCTCGAAATTTTCTAATAGCGCATGAGCCAGATCTGTTTATTCCTAGTGTAAGAGTGATAAAAGTCATACCAAAAGGAGCGGGGCTCGGAGGAGGTTCCTCAGATGCAGCCTGCTTTATAAATCATGTTTTGAATATAAATGAAGTCAGCCAGGATAAGCGCCTAAAAATAGCAAAAAAGGCACATGTTCTTGGAATGGATGTGCCTATTTTTTTGCACAGGTATATGTATAACAGTAGTTTTTTATTGCTTGAAGGCATTGGCAAATTTGAAGAAATAAGAGAAATAGACTGCGAAGATAATTTGGAAATCTCCTTGTTTGATAGTGAAGCTAAATTAAGCACTAAAGCCATTTTTGATAATTACAAAGATGATTTTGAAAAAAAACAAAAAATAGATATCTGTAATCTCAGTTTTTTGTACAATTCAAAAAACTCACTGCAAAACACAGCTATTTCCATGTGTCCAGAAATTCTTGAAACATTGCAAAAAATCAAGGCGTCTGGAGCAAAAATAGCCAGAATGTCGGGATCTGGCCCTTCATGTTTTGGAGTGTATTATGAATAGGTCCCCCTATTATGTATAATACGAACGTTTATTGCATAAAGCTTTGATAATTTATGAAATTTCATAAAAAACACCGTGAAAAAATGTTGAGGGATCTGCCATTTGGAAGAATTCTTCCAAATCTTGCAACATTGTCTGCTTTGTTTATAGGATTGTCACAGATTAAGTTCGCCTTAAAATCTCAGTGGGAATATGTCATTCTGGCTGTTGTTGGAGCAGCCATTTTGGATGCAACTGATGGCAGACTCGCGAGAATGCTTAATGCCTGCAGTCGTTTTGGAGCGGAACTTGATTCTCTCTCTGATCTGGTGGTTTTTGGAGTCTGTCCAGCTATTGCTATGTACCTGTTCGGCCTCCATGAAATAGACAGGATTGGGTGGGTAACCTGTGCATTTTTCGCTATGTGTATGGCATTGAGACTAGCTCGCTTCAATGTTCACGATATAGAAAATATCACAACGGAGCTATCCAAAAGAGGATTTTCGGTTGGAGTGCCGGCTCCTGCTGGAGCTATCCTTGCTATGTTCCCAGTTATTTTATACAACTCCTTTGAGCTTGAAATTTTCAAGAGCCCATATATTTGCCTGTTTTTCTCAATCGTATCTAGTTTACTGTGTATTTCAAAAATTCCAACATTCACTATTAAAAAAATACATATCAAGAAAGAGCAATACACAATATTTTTGATAGATGCCATAATATGTGCATGTATAATTTTTATATACACCTGGAAGGCATTCAGCGTCATAGTTTTGCTCTATATAGGCTCTATATTCTTCAGCTATTCCAAGGCGAAAGTTATAACAAAGAAAACAGATGGACAAATATCTACTCCTAAATAACTTTAGAAATCATGAATATGTTAAGTTGGATTTAAATACTGACAAAAACATATTTGTTATAACTGGAGAAAATGGAGTGGGAAAAACAAATATACTTGAGGCTATATCTATGTTTTCTGGAACAAGGGGGCTCAGACATTCCAACTCTGAAGATATAGTTAATGAAAATTCTGATAAAAACTTTTGGAGTGTTACTTTTTCAGTTGAAGATGGAATATTTGTTTGTGGATATAGCGGTGGCAAAAGAATTTATAAGGTTTCGGATAAAAATGTCAGAAATCTCTCTGCTTTTTCAAAAAATCATCATATTTTGTGGATGACATATGAAACAGACAGATTATTCGTTGATTCTCCTTCAAAAAGACGTAATTTCATAGATATGTTTGCAAGCAGCAAATTTCACGATCACGAAAACAACATAAGGACATATGAAAAACTCGCAAGAGAACGTCTGAAAATTCTGAAGCAAACGAATTGTATTATCAATGAATCTACAAATAAATGGCTAAGTGTTATAGAAAATCGCATAGTAAATATTGGAATAAAAATAGAAAAAGCAAGAAGAAATATCACAAATGATATAAACAATGGACAAGATGAATCTTCAGATTTTCCAAGATTTCATTCTGAAATGTCAGAAAAATTAAACGAAAACGAATACAAAAATGAACTTTTCTCACGTAGACAAAAGGATTTCTTCACAAATTCAACAACATATGGCCCAAATAGACTGGATTTTGTTGTAACTCATTCTCAAAACAATATAGAAGCAGGCAAATGCTCGGCTGGAGAACAAAAAATTCTTCTTCTTGGAATTTTTTTAAGCTTTATCAAAGAAAATACGCAAAATTCTCAAAAGGATAGGCATCTTGCAGAAGATGAAGAGTTTTGTAAGAGATCTATTGATAAAAAATGTTTGATTTTGTTATTTGATGATGTGATTGCTCATTTAGATTCAGTTCATCGTGTGCTATTATTCAAGCATATCGAAGCCCTTAGAGCGTATTTCGAGCAAAACTGTATGAATATTATGATATGGCTTTCAGGTATTGATAGAAAACTGTTTGAAGAATTCAACGATACTGCGTTGTTCATCGATTTATGAAAGGATAATTTACATGGATATGAAATATACTGCTGACTCTATCAAGGTATTAAAGGGACTGGATGCTGTACGCAAACGTCCTGGAATGTATATAGGAGATACTGATGATGGAACAGGTTTGCATCACCTTGTGTATGAAGTAGTAGACAATGCTATTGATGAATCTTTGGCAGGATATTGCGATTGTATAACTCTCACAATTGAAGATGAGGGCTGGCTTTCCGTTATAGACAATGGAAGAGGCATACCTGTTGATATTCACAAGGAAATGGGAGTATCAGCAGCAGAGGTTATCATGACTCAGCTTCATGCTGGAGGTAAATT
>JAISOC010000028.1 GCA_031275915.1 Holosporales bacterium
TTTCTCAAGTGTGCAACAAAGATGGTTACGTAATATAAAAGGATCAGTGGAACCGCCAAAAATAACATACTTATGATGTCTGGGGGAGTAATTACGGCAGAGATGATAGCAATACAAGCTGTGTATTCTCTCCACCATTTTCTTTGTTTTGCGAAGGGAATCAGGTTTAACTTATCAAGAACCACCATAATTACTGGAATTTGAAAACTAATACCAAAGGCAAGCATCATAACAAGAATAAACATGATATTTTCAGACATTTTAGGAAGAAAAATGGAATCTTTGCCAAAAGACCAGTTCATAAGCACACTTATTGTATTTGGAATCACAACATAGTAGGCAAATACAATTCCGCATACAAACAAAGCACATATTATAAAAAAGTGCTTTTTTATCATTACAATTTCGTTGTGGAGAAGTCCAGGGCTTATAAACCACCATATTTTTCTAAGTATTAAAGGAGATGTCAACAATAACGATACATAAAAAGCAATTCTAAATTCAGTCGTAGCGGGCTCTATTATCGATGTATATATCATTTTAGACTGCCCCATAGCTCTTAAAGGTTCTATCAAAAAATCAAAAATTTGCTTTGAAAAAAGAAACGATACCAGCATCCCAAGAACTATATATATGGCTGAACTTAAAATTACAGATCTCAGTTCCAATATATGTTCAACCAATGTTTTTGTGGTGTCTTCCTTCATACATCTCAAGAAAACAAACGCAACCAACTGCTGTATTGTATAGAGTTTATAAAGAAAATTTTACAAAATTAATGCAGTCTTAACCCATTTATGATAAGCAAAAATGCTAATGTAATTGGAAAAAATAGAATGTGAGTATGTACGCAGGATTTATAGATTCTCAAGATTATTCATTAGCCAATGTATATTGTATTCTCCTCTAACAATGTCTTTATTTTGCAAGAGCTTGAGATGTAAATTAGTTGTTGTTGATATTCCATCTATAACCAGTTCTGAGAGAGCTCTCTTGGATTTCGCGAGGCACTCATCTCTGTCTCTTCCGTGAATTATAATTTTCGCAATCAAGCTGTCATAGAATTGAGGAACAACGTACTCCCTGTATATGTGAGAGTCTATGCGAATTCCGTTCCCTCCTGGAAAATACAATTCTTCTATTTTTCCTGGGGAGGGAATAAAGGTCTCAGAATTCTCCGCATTTATTCTGAATTCAATTGCGTGACCGTTGATTTTCACATCCTCTTGAGAAAATGATAATTTCTCTCCGGAGGCTATTTTAATTTGCTCCTTCACTATATCTATGCCAGTTACAATCTCAGTCACAGGATGTTCAACCTGTAATCTTGTGTTCATCTCCATGAAAAAAAACTCACCGTTTTCATATAGAAATTCCAAAGTTCCAACTCCGACGTATCCCATCTTTTTCACAGCTTTTGTGACTATTTCACCAATTTCTTCTCTTTTTTCTGGAGAAAGAGCTACTGATGGAGATTCTTCCATAAGTTTTTGGTGATTTCTTTGAATTGAGCAGTCCCTTTCTCCAAGATGAACAACATTGCCATAATTATCTGCTATGATCTGAATTTCTATATGCCTTGGATCTGACAGATATCTCTCCATATAAATATTGTCATCTCCGAAATTTGCTTTTGCTTCAGATTTGGCCATTTTGAAGGCGTTTGAAACCTCAGACGAGTCATTGGCAACCTTCATACCTTTGCCTCCTCCTCCGCTAGTAGCCTTAAAAAGAACTGGATAACCAGTGGTTTTTGCTATTTCTTCTGCCATTTCTGGAGATTCCACAGCTCCATCAGATCCTTTTACAACAGGAACTCCAAAGGACGCCATCGTCTTTTTCGCAGTTATTTTGTCTCCCATTAATGCAATATGCTCAGGATCTGGTCCTATAAACTTCATATTGTGGTCTGATACCATTCTCGCAAACTTCTCGTTTTCAGAAAGAAATCCGACTCCAGGATGAAGGGCATCCGCTCCCGTTAATTCAGCTGCACTTAAAATAGATCCTATATTGAGGTAGCTATCAAAAGATTTGTTTGGTCCTATACAAACACTTTCATCTGCCAAGAGAACATTCATTAGGTTGGAATCGATAACAGAATGCACTGCAACCGTGTTTATGTTCATCTCTTTGCAACACCTGAGAATTCTTATTGCTATGTCTCCCCTGTTAGCTATCAATATCTTTTTGAACATAATAATTTATTCAATTATCAGTAAAAGCTGACCATATTCAATTGGATTTGCATTTGATACGGCTATATGCACTACCTTTCCAGTTTTTGGAGCTTTTATCAAATTCATAACTTTCATGGCCTCTATTATCAGGAGAGGTTGGCCTTCCTGGATCTCATCTCCAAGACTCACAAAATTCTTGGCTCCAGGCTCCGGAGAAAGATAGCAAGTTCCAACCATTGGAGAGGTTATCGCTCCCTTATGTGATGCATTATAAATAGTTTTTTCAAGGGATGGAGATTCATGTGATATTTCAATGTTCTGCTGGATATGCTGATTTTCGTGAGTTTCTCGATTCTTGGAATGAGCAACCACTCTAATCTTAATATCCCCGCGCTTATATTCTATTTCACTCAAATCGTGTTTCTTTAAAATTTCAGCCAATTTATCAAAATTAGATTCATCTATTTTTAAAGAGGCCATAAAAATTCCAAAATCCTTAAAAGCAGAGGCAATTATACATATTAATTCAAGACATAGCGAAAGTTTTAAACCTTTCAGTGAATTCTTCTTTTGAAAGCCCTGGAGGTATTGGTTCTTTGAAACTGAGATGTATTGTACCTGGATTTTTGGCAAAGGATCTGCGAGGCCAGTATTTTCCAGAATTAACATGTGTTGGCACAACAGGAACTTTCAAGTATTTATACATTGCGTATATACCACTCTTGAACTCTGTCTCTCCATTTTCCGAGGACCTAGTGCCATTCGGGAATATCAATATAGATAATCCTCTATTCACAGATTCTCTTCCGAATTTCATAAGGTCCTTTATAGCCTTCATGGGTGCTGATCTATCAATTGCTATGCAATTAAGCCTTTTAAAATAAAGGCCTGCTACAGGGATATCCAAAAGCTCCTTCTTTATGACAATCGATAAGTCTTCAAACAATTTTGCAAATATGAATGTTTCCCAGGTAGATTGATGATTGCACCCTATAATTACTGGTCCTTTCTTCATTGCCTCTTGCAAAATTTCCAAATTTTCCACCTTATAATCAACATTTGCAAAAATTTTCAAAGAGAAGATTAGAAGATTTGCAGTTGGACGATACCCCAACTTGTAGGCTGCATTTCTTTTCGAAAAAAACACGAACGGATACAAAACTGTTAAATACACACCGCAAATTGGCCAAAAAAATGCATTAAATAAAAATGATCCCAATATGTTTCGCATTGCTACCAAATCAAGAACATACAACTCGAAAAGCATATATCAAATAGAGGTTATTTTAAATATGCAGTGCAGAGGCAGGATGTCACATTGCCAGAAGTAGCGTTAGCGAACGAAAGTGAGCAAGCGTACCCCAACCCCAGTATTTTCCTTTTTGGAACGGCAGTAGAGATCCCAAAAAGGAAGAATACTCAGTGTTTTCACATATTCGTGGTTATATTAATCTATGAAGATATCTATTCTTCACATCTCAAGGCCTTAATAGCATCAAAATTAACTATATCTCCACCTATTCTTTTAGTTGCATAAAATTCTACAAATGGTTTGGAGTTATAAGGATCTTTTATAATGGTTATATCCTGACGTTCTGCTATATGGTACGCCTCATAGAAATTTCCAAATAACACTGGAGTTGTGGCTTTACTTGTGCTTAATTTCTCCATATCGTCACATACAACAACAGGATAGCCCAGAAGAGTGTTTGGAACTCCAAATGCTATTGAATTTTGCCACAGATATAATCCAGAGGTTTCATCTTTCAGTTTTCTAATAGCAGAGGCTGCATTTCTAGACATCAACCAAACTGCATTACAGAGGTATTGAGAGGGAAGTAATTCCATCACCTTAATTAGGTCAATATAGTGTTCTATCTTGCCTTTTTCCCCAGTTTTAATAGCCTCTATTTTTTGATCTGCAGGCCCTTCACATGAAAGGTCATACGAAAGAATTCCTCGAGGCTGATTTGTACCATCCCCAAACAGAAAAGCTTTGTTTTCAGCTGCTGCCATTTGAGAAATTATTTTATCTTTTATAAAATCTTCAATTTTGATACTAGAATCTCCGATCAATCTTTGGGTTACCTTAGGTCTCGCAAAGAGTTCATGTAATTCAATTGATGTCTTTTTAACAGTTCCCTCCTTTTCTGGGGCAGCTTGATTATCTGTTATCCACCCAGATTGATCAAAATCAGCTCTATCGATAACAACATCAAGTTTTTCAGCATTGGTATGGGTAATTCTGGACAGCGATTTTATGGGTGATATTGCCTTGATTTTTTCAAGAATATAATCGCTTACACATCCTGGAATTTTTATAGATTCTGAAGCATCTTGCTTCATTTCCCCCTTTAAATATGCCTCAAATTTCTTGAGGTCAAGATAGGCTTCATCAATTGGGGTATATGGTCTATTTTCTGCATATGTTTGCATGTTTCTTTCTCCTTTTTTAAAAAATTGGAATGTTTTATTCTTACACAAGCAGGAGGAGGGTCGCATAGCTCAGTTGGTAGAGCACTACGTTCACATCGTAGGGGTCACAGGTTCAAGTCCTGTTGCGACCACCATTTTGCATGTATAATGTTTGTGATTTGTTTTTGAAGATCTTCAAGGAGCAATTGCCCCATACATATATGTTAAAGATTATTCCCTCGTATCTGCAAACTATTTTTTAGCCCTATGTGTCGAAATAAATGGCGAAGCAAACCTTGACAAACACAGCATAGCAATCGGTATAATGAGGTTGTTCCCAAGAGGAAGGTACCTATGCCGTTCAAAGAAATAGAAAGCAGCCTACAACACTGGATAGATGTGATACAGAAAACATCCTCAGTATCTGAATTAGATAAATTTAAGGTAGCTATTATGGGCAAATCCAGTTTATTCACTGCTGCATTTAAATTTATAGGATCCCTGTCTGTTGATGAAAAAAAAACATATGGCGAAAAATTAAATATAGCTAAGGAAAAGCTAGAATTTGTATTTAGGGAACAAAAACTTAAAATTGCTCAAATGGAAATGGAGAATAGCTTAAAAAACGAAAAAGTAGATGTAACTCTTCCTGTTGCTAATTCAAATATAGGTGGATCCCACATAATCTCCACAAATATCAAAAGAATCAGAAAACACTACCATTCCAGAGGATTTTTGGTTCTGGATGGCCCAGAAATTGATTCTGAATTCAATAATTTTGATGCATTAAATATTCCAATGCATCACCCAGCGAGGCAAAGTCATGATACATTCTATATAGAAAATTTCAGTGGGATGTTGCTTAGAACTCACACATCAACTGTACAGATAAGAGCAATGATGCAAAGGGGAGTCCCAATTCGAATGATATCAGTTGGAAAAACTTATAGGAATGACAGTTTAGATGCCACACATTCGCCAATGTTTCATCAGATAGAGGGACTTGTTGTCGATACAAAGCCCCTGTGTATTGGTCACCTAAAAAGTGAGTTGCAGAAATTAATAGCGTTCTTTTTCGAAATAGACAACATATCTGAGGTAAATATAAGGCTTAGACCAAGCTATTTCCCATTTACTGAACCTGGAATGGAAGTAGACTGTAAATACAATAAAAAAGATGAAAATGACAGTTGGCTCGAACTCGGAGGAGCAGGAATGGTGCACCCAAATGTTTATAGAGCTTGTGAATTGCCAGAAGAATTATACGGTTTCGCCTTTGGATTTGGGGTAGAGAGGTTGGTGATGCTTAAATACGGAATCCAGGATATAAGAAACCTGTATAATACAGATATCAGGTGGCTTAAGCATTATGCTTAGGTACCAAACGTAATAGATACTATATCCTGTTATGTTATGCATGAGTATTAACTTCATTTAAGCAATTTTTATTATTGCTTCTTTAAATCAGATGATTTATACTGTAAGAGTAAGAGGTGAGATTTCAAGGAGATTTAATATGGGAAAGTGCGGAAGTTATGCAGCTCTGGTGGCAGGATTGCTGATAATGGCTGGAGCTGGGTATTGCTCTGGAGATACGGAATTGTCACAAGGCAGCGCAAGTTCAAGTACGATGGACAATGCGGTAGCAGAGTTATCGGCAAAAGTGCAATTAAATGTTTCTGCATTGGAACGAAGGGGTAAAGAACTGCAAAAGCCAGCTGAACAAAAAAAGCAGAAAGAGTATTGGGCTATGATAAAACTGTTCCCTCCAGTGCCGGAGGAGTACAGTTTGGTGCAGAATGAAACTGAAACAGGTGAATCAGGCGGGACGAAACTCGTAGAAATTAGTGAAGAAGGTAGCAGTGAGCTAACGCAAGACCAACTGACAGATATGGCCCAAAAGATAGAAGGAAAAATTAAAGAGTATTCAAGTGTAAATGTAAATGTTGCAATACATCGAGCATATGATGATAAGTTGAGCCAGGCAGATATCGAGAAAATTGTAAAAATAATTGAAAAAGGGATGCACAGTATAAAATAAGTTTTTCATAGGTGATAAAAATGGGAGGATGTATTATGAAAAAAATTAGAAATGTGGCTGCCGTGTTAGCGTTTTCGGTGGTGTCGGTGGGGATACCAGTAGCACAGGGACAACAGGTAACAATCAGTGGTGATCGAGTCTTGGCTGGGCCCGTAGATGACGGTGTTCCGGCAACTGTTGCAGAAATCGCACGCTATGCGATGAGCCTCCGTGTTGATCTCAGGAGCCTATTTCTGTTTGCTATTACGACATCAGGGAGTATTAACACCAATGGCTTTTGTGCAAGGGAAGTTCTCGCGATGATAAATAGTATAACACAAGCGACCGTATCAAAAATAGCATATAATCGTAATTCACGGCGAATTATAATCACATTTGAGATCACACAAGAGCAAATAGTTACAGTAACACTTCAGCAGACAGATACAGGACACATTCAACTAACCAACATTACACCACAGTTGCCACTACTGCCTGATCCAGACCGAATAACCCCGAATCCAGAAGATGATTAATTTCCACCTCACCACACCCTTTATAACAGGTCTTTTGGTGAGAGCTACCATAGCCTCAATCTGAAAGGCTTTTTATATGCCTATCACCAAGATGAAATTACTTGCTCTTCATGCAACTATTTTGCGAAAATACGCTGGATTTTATAAATTGCAGATGATGATTGCTGATGAAGTTAATTCCTTTATTTACGCTGTTTCTATTGCTTACGAGTT
>JAISOC010000017.1 GCA_031275915.1 Holosporales bacterium
TACTTCATGTTGGCAGATGGTTTGCATTTAAATCAAATTATTTTTAAATAATTTTTATTTTGTCAAATTTCAGAAAAAAACCCTCAATACTAAAAAACCGCAGTAATCCAGAGTTTTCACCTCACAAGAGAAAAATTATTTACTTTGCAACTGGATTAAGCAAGAGATTTTGTATAGAATGCGCGGACCTTTGATTATGAGCACGTGTGTGAGATTGCTGTTTTGGTCATAGCTTTCCACAAGCAACAACCATCTGCCATTTCAGTCTAACATACGGATTACCACTCAGCAACTGTGTGTACGCGCCCATTAACTGTTTCTACTCCTCTATTTGATGGTACTATGTCACCAATTACTGAAGCTTTATCGCCGCTTAGATAGTCTATATGAATCTGTCTTCTGAATTTTTTGAAGCCATAGACATAACCTCAAGTTGCTGTGTTTTTGCCTCTGCAGGAACTGGAAAAACAAAGATTTTGGTTGATAGATTCGTGAAACTAATGATTCTCGGGAATGAACCAAAAGATGTGATGTGTGTAACATTCACAAATGCAGCTACTTATGAAATGAAAACCAGAATAGAAAGAATACTTGAAAATCTAAATACTAGTAATGATTCATATATTATTTCATATCTAAGAGATGAACTTAATATAGACCAAGTCGATGAAATTCTTATCAATAGGGCGAGATCTCTTATTTTCAAGTGGATAGAACAAATTGATTTTTTAAATATTGTCACTATTCATTCTTTCTGTCAGGAATTGTTAAAGAGATACCCAATAGAGGCAGGAGTACATCCTGACTTTGAGGTATTGGAAGACACTGAAACAGAAGATTGTATGTCTCTTGCCAAGAGGAATTTTTTCAAGAAGGTTATTGAAAATTCGGACAGTTCAATCACTGTTCTATCCGAATTTTTTTCAAACAGTTCTTTTGAAGAACTTCTTGAAAAAATCTTTGAATCTCTTCCTCAATTTAGGAGATTTATTACTAGTAATCCAGATATTAATTCATACTTTGAAAAATTGAAAAAAATATTCAATCTAAGAGATACTATAATTATTCCACGCGAATATCTTGAAAGATTTGGCAGTGTTTTCAATATCGAAGATTTTTTCCTGACAAAAACAGGGAGTATAAGAAAAAATCTGAAGCCAGAGGAATTTGAAATAGCGAAAATTGTATACGAGAACAAATCCTCGCAAAATAAAAAGAAAGTTATACACACAACATGTTCTTTTTTAAAAATAGTCTGTGATATTTTGGAGGAATATCAAAATATAAAGAGAGAAAAGAGTGCGCTAGATTTCACAGACATTATTCAAAAATGTATATTTCTTTTGAATGACAGTGTTGTATCTGGTTTTGTTCTGTCGCAGCTCAATTACTCCATAAAGCACATCATGATAGATGAGGCTCAAGATTTAAGTGTGGACCAGTGGAAGGTTATCTCCTGCCTGTTCGATAATTTGCATACGAAATCCATATTGGTAGTTGGAGATCCTAAACAATCCATATATAGCTTTCAAGATGCAAGACCTGAGTATTTTTTGAATTTTTGTGAACATTGCAGAGACGTATCTCAGAAAACCAATAGGAAATTCAAAAATGTGTATTTAAAAACATGTTACAGATGTGCTCCTGAGATATTAGAAATTGTAAACTCTGTATTTACCAATAAAATTGAAAATTATAAAAATCACACGGCCTTTAGAAAAACAACTGGAATTGTTGAGTTCATAGATTTAGACAAAATATCTATTGCCGATTTTGTACAGGATCTTGTTAAGAATCAGAATATAAACCCGAACGACATAATGATTTTGAGCAGAAGCAGATCCGATCTCATAGGTGAAATTATGAACGGTATCATGGAACTAGGGATAGAAACAGCAGAGCCAGATAAGTTAAACATGTATGATTCTCTGGAAATTTTGGATATGGTAGCTCTTGGAGAGATAGCTCTCAATAAAAACAACAATTACGCCATAGCTTGTGTTCTCAAAAGCCCAAATGTTTTCTCATTCCCATTGACGGATGAGCAAATTTTCGAATTATGTTCACAGGAAAATAAAAGTATTTTTGACAATTTGCAGGTAACACATCTGCAAATCTTTGAAGATATATTCTCAAGAAAAGGTGTCTTTGAATTTTTTTATTATATAGCAACAAGTGTTTTAAAGAATAAAACATACGCTGTAAACGCATTCTTAGATATAGTTCTCAGATTCTCTGAAAAACAGAGTAATAACTTAGAAGACTTTATAAAATGGTTCAAAACTCACAACATACAATATCAAAATGAGCAGAATAGGAACAATGGCGTTGTATTTAGTACAATACATGGGAGCAAGGGTCTGGAATCCAAGGTTGTTATTCTCATGGATTTCCAGATGGTTCCTCAGAAAAATAAAATAAAATTCATTTGGGGGAAAAATATATTTTTAATAAAACCAAGTGCTAAGGAACAATTTGATAAGATAACAGACACTATAGATCTATGTTACAAAGAAGAAGAGAAAGAATTATTGCGTCTTTTGTATGTTGCAATGACAAGAGCTAAGGATCAACTATACATAGCAGGGCCCTTGGTAAAGGGGGGGGCCTTTGATATGATACATAACGTATTCTCGCGAGAGTTGTCATTGATTTAGGGTTCAAGTGTTAACAATTTCTCATATATACAAAAAATTTCCTTATGTTGATGTATTAAATGATATCAATCTTCATATTAAAAAGGGAGAAGGAGTTGCTCTTATAGGGGAAAGTGGATCCGGAAAATCTACACTTCTTCACATAGCGTCTCTTCTTGAAAGTCCAACATCAGGAGATGTGATTATTGATGGACACTCGACCTCACGCATGAATGACAAGGAAAAAACCAAAATCAGAAGAGAAAATATAGGATTTGTATATCAATTTCACAATCTATTGCCGGAATTTAACAGTTTGGAAAATGTGATGATGCCCCTCTTGATAAACGGAGTTTCAAAGGAAGAAGCCTCCGAAAAATCCAATATTTTGTTAAAATCTGTCGGTCTTGGTCATAGAATCAAGCAATTCCCGAAAAAACTATCAGGAGGGGAACAACAGAGAGTAGCTATAGCAAGAGCTCTTGCTGCCAGTCCAAAGATAATAATGGCTGATGAACCAACGGGTAATCTTGATGGGAAAACTTCATATGAGGTTTTTGATTTGTTTCTCGATATGATACACACAAAAAACGTGACATTATTCATGGCTACTCACAATCTGGACATCGCCAAAAAATTACACAGACAGGTACTGTTGCAAAACGGAAGTTGCAGCTGATAAATGGACTGACAACTAAATGTACAGTATATGTATAGGAAGAAAGATAAGGTAGGAGTGTACGCTTGCTCACTATCGTTCGCTGGTGCTACCTCTGGCAGTGTTTATAGAGGTTTTGCAACTAGAACTTCTACATTTAGGTGTCAATCCTTTGCTCATTTCATTTGCTGACACCGCTTTTGGATAATGACAAGAAGGCCCATCAGTTTTTTGTCATCCAAGGGCTGCCAACAGAAGCAAGGCTACTATATTGATTATCTTAATCATTGGATTAATGGCAGGGCCAGCTGTGTCCTTGTATGGATCTCCAACAGTATCTCCTGTAACAGCCGCCTTATGGGCCTCTGATCCCTTACCTCCGTGATTCCCATCCTCTATGTATTTTTTGGCATTATCCCAGGCTCCTCCTCCAACAGTCATGGATAGAGCAACAAAGAGCCCTGTCACTATGGTTCCTATCAATGTGGCCCCAAGAGCAGAGAAAGCCTGACTCTGGCCAGCTATAGAATTTACAGCAAAATATACAACAACAGGAGCAAAAATAGGCAAAACTGATGGA
>JAISOC010000019.1 GCA_031275915.1 Holosporales bacterium
TCACAATTCAAGAACATAATGTATAGGAAGGGAGCTCAAGATGCCAAAAGAGCCAAGATATTTGCAAAAATAGCCAGAGAAATTACAGTAGCAGCCAAAATAGGAGGTAACGATGCAACTGCCAACCCGCGACTAAGGGCTGCCCTAGCTTCTGCCAGAGAGCAAAACATGCCAAAGGACAATGTTGAAAGAGCTTTGGCAAAAGCATCTGGTAACAGTGATGACACTATGTATGAAGAAGTGAGATATGAGGGATATGGGCCTGGAGGAGTAGCCATAATAGTCGAAACTTTGACAGATAACAAAAACAGAACAACTCCAGAAATCAGATCGACTTTCTCAAAGTTTGGTGGAAATCTTGGAGAAACTGGAAGTGTTTCTTTTCTATTTACTAGACTTGGTTCTCTTGTATATCCGAGTTTCGTTGCCAACTTCGATAAACTATTTGAATATGCGATAGAGGTTGGAGCAGACAATCTGGAGAATCTTGGGGAATATGCACACATAACTTGTAACGCAACTTCATTTGCTGCTATTAGGGAAGCATTTGTTAAAAAGTTTGGAGATCCAGTGGAATCAGGATTAATTTGGGAACCAGATACATACACCCCCTGCCCTGCTGAATCTAGATCTACTATTGTAAAAATGATAGATATACTTGAAGACAACGATGATGTACAAAAAACATTTCACAACATGGAAGAGTAATTTATTGTTCACAAAACAACACACATTCAACACACATTGAATTATAAATAAATTGTAAATAATAGATGATACAATATAAAGCATTCTTCGATCTTTAGTTGACTTTGTAAAAAATATGTACTAGCATCGAATTATGTAATAGTGTGTGTGAAGATAAAAGATAAAAAATGAAAAATAAAATCTTGCTCAGTATCATCGGAATTTCTTCGTCGTCTGTGATGGCACTGCCACTAAACTACAAGTTCAATGTTGGAGTTAGAAAAGTTCTTGATGATTTCCGACGTGATGTAGCGCTTGGAAAAAATTCAACAAGGCTTAAAGAGATGAAATACAAGAAGTACTTCAAAGAAAGCGTTTACGGCAGTAGTGGAGGAACGCAATCTTCACAACAAAAACCAGAGGAAATTAGTACCATGATGCCTAACGATACAATATTTTATGAAAATTCGCCGCCCGGAGTTCCGAAAAGTGCTTATTTGGGGAAAGGTCCAGTAATGAATCTTCCCAAAGACACAGTGAAACGTGGTAATTCACAACCACCCGAACAAAAAAGCGGTTTTGAAAAAATCATCAAATTTAGTCATCCTCCAGATAAAATTGACGAGAGTGACAATCTGCAACTAAAGCCAGATATCGCAAAAAGGATAAATCTAGTTGAAAAATACGTCGGAAATCATAAGTTGACTATAAAAGACTATAACATCTTAGTGGACACTATCAGAACAGGCAACACATCGGATGCAATCGAGGCATTAAATATATTTTATCACATTGTGCAGATGAGGAAGTCTAATGATACTATAACAATAGCGAACTCTGTAATGCCTATCGTCATTGGTCGCATTATCAGGTTAAACAGTCAGTCAATAATTGAAAAAGAAACCTCAGATATAACCGATAAAATACTTAGCCTCAGTAAAAGTGACATACGCCTTCCAGCTATTATAGAAACGTCGGAAGGAAAACAAGTAAATATAATTACGGCTGCTATAGAAACCAACAATTTAGATTTATATAAACAAATAGAGACGTTAATGATTGAAAATAAAACTTTCCAACTGCCGCAGGGAAGTATGTCTGTAGTCACATCAGCTGCCATACGACAAAATAAGTCATCCATGTTTAATCATTTTTCACAAGAACATCCAGAACTATTGCTTGAGGTTGCCAATGGAACAACTCCTCTGATAACGGCACTCACAACAGAGATACCTGAATCAAATATAAATACATTACCAGTTGCAGGAACTCAAAAAGATACCAAAGCAGACATCAGGAAGACAGTATGTTCGCAGATAATCAGTACGATTAAACAGCTAAAGAAAGGAGGAACTAACATTGAAGAATATCTCTCTTACAAGGATAAAAATAGCATCACAGCTGTGGAATACTCGTTCCGATTAATAGATCAGGTGACAAAACCACTAGCTACAACCATCATGGATCTTCTTCCCGCAGAAGCAAAAAATTTGAATTTATTGATGTCTGCAGTAAAAGCCACAAACGATTCGGCCGTAAAAGGATTGATATCAATACTTGGTGATAAAATCGTTCATAGTAATATTGTGCCGTTTCTTGAAGCGATACCCACAACCCACTGGATTAATCTGGAGCAATATCGGGAGCAATTACTTCCAAATGCAGAACCACCAATTATGAAGTCGTTGGAAATGTTATATTGTAGCATGGCTCATTTTGCAGAGAAAGAATTAGAGATTAAGAGGATTGTAGCAATAATAAAAGCCTTCGTAAATGCTGCTGATCCATCAAACAAACCAGCAGCTATTGTAATGGCAAAAAAGGTATTGTCTGGTATAATAGAAAGATATGTAAATCCGGCAAAAGAATGGAAGATGAAAAATATAGATCCATTAGAAGGGAAAAGTGCGTATGAGATAGGGGGGGGCCCCGAACAGCAATATCTGATGTTGACTAAGAACATTTCAAAAGTCAGGCTGAACCTGTCAACGATAGAAAATGAATTAAATAATTTGCTAGCATCGCTTGGCTGAATGATATCAAAAAATAACCCGATAACTAAGTAATTAAATTACACACAAGTTATCGTCCTTTTTTGTCTCACATGTTATGAACTTGTACAATTCGTTGGATCAAATCATCAAAAAAACTCCAGTCATTTTTTCTGGCGCTTTGTGCCAAATTTTCCGGAGAAAGTGAACACATGTGAGTATATATATTCAGAGCCAACCACTGATTATCTATTGTGTAGCAAGATAGACATCCCCGACTATTTAGGTCATTAATGGCCATTATGGTATATTGTCCTATCAATGCATTTTGAAATGTGTCTATGTAGTCATTCAGTTGAAGTGTTAATAATTCATTATCAAATTCTGAAGCTTGATTAATCTCAAATTCTTGTTCTTCTTGTGAGGTCCCCTGAATTTGATCATCCATCGATTGTCCCCATGATACTGTCATACCAATTACAATCACAAATTTATAAAAATTAGACACAGTTACTCCCCAAAAGTATGTTTCTTATTTACGATATATTCTACAATATTAGATCAGCATATTGCAATACAATTGATGCATTTCTGGTTCCTTAGAATTGATTGCAAATTCTGAGGCTTCTTTTATTATCTGAGTAATTTCTTTTTCAATGGCCGCATAATCAATATTTTTCAAAGTTTGACGAACTTTAACCAATGGATCTCTTGTTTTTTTCACATCATTAACTTCTTCACGAGTTCTATATGTTGCAGGATCAGACATAGAATGCCCCCTATACCTGTATGTATCAATATGCAATATCACAGGTCTATTTTCTTTTCGTACTTTATTAATGGCCTCCCTTGATTTCTCAACAACATCGAATAAGTTCATTCCGTCAACTTGCACAGTTGGTATTCCAAATGGATCTCCTCTTGTTGTTAAGTCTTTCCCAGAAGCAGATCTGTTTACTGCCGTTCCCAGAGCATATTGATTATTTTCAATGACATACAAAACAGGCAAATTCCAAAGAGAGGCCATATTGAAAGCTTCATACACCTGACCTTGATTGGCTGCTCCATCTCCAAAATACACAACACATATTCCTCCATCATTTTTATATTTGTGAGTAAAAGCAATGCCTGTTCCTATTGAAACTTGAGCTCCAACAATCCCACTCCCTCCATAGAAATTGTGTTGTCTACTATACATGTGCATAGATCCTCCCTTCCCTTTGGAACTTCCTGTTTCTTTGCCGCATAGTTCTGCCATTATGTATTTAGGATCAACCCCTATTGCGATCATATGTGCGTGATCTCTATAGCTTGTTATTTGGCTGTCCTGTTTTTGAAGATTCGAATTTACCCCAACTACAACTGCCTCTTGTCCAATATATAGATGACAGAACCCATACACATAACCTTCTGTATACAATTCTGCCACCTTCTCTTCGAAAAGGCGTATTGTTAACATTTGCCTGTATAGCTCTATCAAATTGGTCTTTTTCCGGATGTTAGCAATTCTTCGAGATCATAATACTCTCTAAGTTCAGGCTTGAATAGATGTATCTCAATACCTGAAGCCTCTATTAAGACCCACCCACTTTCTGATTTTCCTTCTATATAAGGATTTAATTTTGCTTTTTTTAAATATCTATAAACATAATCAGCAACTGATTGCATATGTCTTGAAGATGTTCCAGAAGCTATGACACACACGTCAGATAATCTATTTTGATAATTTCTAGTATCAACCGTTATTATATTGATCGCCTTTCTGTCTTCCAAGATTTTTGCTACATCACTTAGAATTGGCATTTTTATCCTTTGTAGCAGAGCCAACTATGAACTTATCTATCAAATTTTCTAAATTCACAGCTGATCTTGTTGATTCTATTTCTTCTCCGTTTTTAAGCATTGTTTTATCAAATCCTGGAGAAAGAGCTACAAATTTGTTTCCCATAAGTCCGTCAGTTGTGATAGAAGCCGTCGTATCAACTGGAATACTGACACTGTTTTTAATTCGCAGTTCTACCCTAGCTTGATAATTTTCATCAATACTTAGAGATTTGACTATGCCCACTTTGATTCCATTTATCTTAATATCTGCCCCTGCTACCAGCCCCCCAACATTATCAAAATATGCCAGCAAACTATATCCGTTATTAATCTTTTCTCCACTTGTTGTGTATGCAAAAAACATAAAGAGGCCAGCTATGATTAAAACA
Source organism: Holosporales bacterium (assembly GCA_031275915.1). Lineage (GTDB taxonomy): Bacteria > Pseudomonadota > Alphaproteobacteria > RUG11792 > RUG11792 > JAISOC01. Next base: position 4,892 of record JAISOC010000019.1, read on the forward strand.
ACAGCCCCAATAACAGCCTCAAGAATATTTCCTTTCATCTTAAATAATAATTAAAACGCTCAGCAATACATATAACATACTAACATAAATATTTACACTTTGTGCAATTTAAACAATTATTTCAAGTCATTGTACAATTACCAGTAGTTGCAAAAATTACACCATAAATTAATCTGGGATGCCATAAAAACAAAGATAATTGGGAATAAATGAAGAAGCTTTATGACTAAATATAAAACTTGGATTATCTCTTGACATGTTTTTTCCACCAAAAATTTTATCATTATATTCCATTTTTGTTCAGAATATTAGCAACGGTTTGATCTTTTTCTTTGCTACCTCTCGAGGAACCGAACTCGAAGTTATAGGCGTCTTTGAGGCAGGATCCGAAGATTCCTGCTATTGTTGATATGATTCCAACGGCCTCCCCTGGTAATTTATCCTGGTATATTGTTAT
>JAISOC010000021.1 GCA_031275915.1 Holosporales bacterium
AAGAGCGGAGAGTGGATGCTTGCTTTGGGGAGAGTAAGTGGTTCACTCTCCGCTTTTTGCGCATTATGGTTGAAAAAAGATGTAAAATTCAACTGAGATGAAGTAAATTTGACTATGATGCAAAGATAAATGGTTCCTACTTCGTTACCGAATGCTACGGCAGCAATAGGACAACAACAGGCATCTGCGGCGAAGATGGTTCGACTGAGTGCGCCCAGGAGCAACAGAACGCCTCCTCCTCCAGTGGTAATAATAAGCCCCAAACTTTCAATCATGAAAACTCAGCTTTTTCAATGGTTAGAAAGTGGTTTTTAGTTGTTATCTACGCCAGCCCCTAGAAGTATTATGAATAAGTTTACTTCTTTAGATGAAGTAATAGATTATGTGTTTGTTAATTAGATGGAGTATAACATCATTACAGGCAGGGTTCAGAAATGGACGATGTTATCTACTTCCTTATGTTTTATCCAGTTATCTTTAAATAAATACTGATGGCTTTAACAAAAATTTAACTTTTATTTGATAGACTCATTACGTGTAGATAAGAAAATTTAAGGTCTAAAAATGCGTAAATTAATTTTGTTTTCAATAATTGGAGCTTCGTTTTTGCATTCTGTGGGATTCTGTGATCCTACAGCGAAAATAGAAAATAGGACAGCCGACAAACCATCAAGCGACAACGGAACAAAAGAATCCTCAATTAAAATTCTTTCTATTGAAAATTTGACGGGAACGGATGTTGAACGGTTCTTGGAAAAAGGAGTAGCTTTTAATGGAGTAAGTGCGTCTTTGCATGATGGAAAACCAGTTTTACATCTTAGCATTTTAATGGATAACACTGGGAAATATTTTCTAATAATTTCGGAAAAAGTAAAAAATTCAAAAGATGGATCAAAGATAGATTTGAGTAACTTGATTAATTCAGGAGGTCTTGAAATACTGAGAGATTTATTCAAAGCCGTGAGTGTTGATACAAACCTCAGAAATATTATCCTTAAATTCTCATCAATTGCACTTATCTTAAACGAAGAATATTTAAAAAAATTAGGCTTAGAAAATGTACCGTCAATTTTAAATCAACCTTGCTTTATGACGCTTATGATTAGGCAAGACACTGGAGAAGTTAGCCTGTCAACCAATAATCATATGCTCGATCAAATAGAACTGAGATTGAATGTTTGTAATGCAATTAATAATGCTATCATAAAACATGAAGAATTAGATAAAGGACTAGAGCGCAAAGAAAGCAAAGTACACGATAGTATAATTCGTTCAGAAGCACTCAAAAAAGAGTTAGAGAGCTTGAAATCTACCGTTGAAAAAGCAGAAGAGGATGTTAGTAAAAATCCTGCTATAGCCAGGTGTGACCAACTTGAGAGGGAAATTGCGCAATTGGAAGGTGAAATGACAGCAACGGCTTCTCAAATCTCAACGTTACAAAGTGCTGTATCTTCCTTACAATCAGAATACAACACGAAGAGCACAGCAGCCACCGCCAAAAGAGCAACAACTGCTCAAAAAAATGCCGCCAATGATGCAAAGGCTAGACTCAACGCGAAACAAAACGAATTAAATGGTGCAATGAATACAAAAACAGCTCAAGAAAAGAAGCTAAATGAATTCAAAACAGAGAAAGCAAGTCTTACCCCGACAGTTGAGACTTTGAAAAAAAGTTTTGAAGAGAAAAAACAAAAACTCGATAAATTGCAAAAAGAGCTGGCTGATATTGAAAAAAATGACAACGTAGTGGCGTACAGAGTTGCAAAAATAGAAAATGAGGAGGAGTCTAAAATTATTGATGCTAATCTCAAAGAACAAATTAACGAACTGATTAAAAAGAGGCAAATTACTATGTAGCACAGAGACCTGATTCTTATTTGTATACGGTATTTTGGGACCTCTATGTCTTTTTGTGATTAAGACATATACTCTGCGATTGATAGCTCCTCTGAAATTTCAGGGAAATAAAAAATCCCAAGCCAATTGGGCCCTGTGGTACAGTTATGTTTGTAAAAGTGAATATTGTTGTGTTAAAGGAGATACATAAGCAATAAAATTTTCATAAAATTCGCTTGATAAACACAAAACAACAGAGTACGCTGTCGAAAAGTCGTTTTTGATGATTTGTTTTTATGAGAGCAATTTTTTTATCTACAGCAATGTTTGTTTTTGGATGTAACTTGGCAACAAACGCTGAGAATGAAGAAAGTAATAGTAAGCCACTCGAAGGTTCTTCTAAAGAAATTAATCGTGAGTCTCTCTCACTATCATCGTCGTCACGATCTAATAAAACTTCGACGAAACCGGAAACTCCTTCCCCTGGTTTCTCTTTCCATTCCTCTTCCTCTTTCACTCCCTCTTCCTCTTCTTTCTCTCCCTCTTATTCCTCTTCCTCTTCCTTTTTCACTCCATCTTCTTCTTCTTCTTCTTCTTTTCTCTCTCCACTTATAGAGAGTAATAGTTCTAACCCCCCTAATATTCAAGCAGTGGTATCAGATAACATAATAAGGCAAAAAAGTGCTCCACCAAGTGTTCGCAGTAATACCTCCAACAGTATAAATGGTAATCAGACGGCCCCTGATCAGCCTGTCGGGGATGTGAATGATATAAAAGTCTCACTTAATCAGCTTGTCGTGGGTATGAATGATATAAAAGCCTTACTTAAACAGATTGTCGTGGGTGTGAATGATATAAACGCCTCACTTAAACAGATTGTCTGTGGTAACAATAGCAGCTCACTGTGCCAACCATTTAATGAACCACTTCCAGTTATGGCGAGTAGTAGTTTTAACCCGCATAATCAAGAACAGCAACATGAATCTCAGTTTCACAATAAAGATAGTCTCTTCGGCGGTAACTCATTGCATGAATTTAGTGAGAACTTTAAACGTCGTGAAAAGCAAAATCCGACGTTCGGCCTCAATGGACTTCAATTGAATAATAGCATAGCAAGCAGTTCATCTAGCAGCTCCAGTGACAATTTCCAGAACATTAACAATGTAGATTTTGCTGAGAGGCATCTTGATCCCCATTTTCCCGTTCCAGGATACTGCCCAGACGTCTTTATGTCTACCTTATTTATGAATACTACGAGTACCCAATTTAGTCAATCTAATGACAAGCTTGATTTACTCAATGACGGTCTTAATCAGACTAATACCAAACTTATTAGGCTCGGTAACAAGCTTGATCGACTTAATAACACAGTCGAAAAAATAGACTCCAAAATGTCGCCTGGACCTTTTATAAAACACGACGAAAATGAAGAAAATCAAATAAGTTGTGAATAAGTGAGATAAAGATAAACGTTCATGGCCGTGAACATTTCTTCATAGAACTGGCCAGAAAAATTTGTGCTCAGGAAGCTGCTTTATAAGGAGCAGCTCTGCAACCTACATAATCACGTTCCCAGCATGAACCATAAGGTTATCATAATAGCTGATATTACTATGCCAATTCCCATGCGTTTACCAGCAGTCATATATCCGTTACTAAACAGCAAAATTGAGGCTGGGCATGTGTAGTGGGCCAACATATCTGAAAACGAACTAAAGACAGCCAATGTCGTGATAAGGCTCGTTTTATCTATTCCAAGAGACAAACCAGTTAACACAAATGGCAAATTTAAAGCTATAATCCTTGAACCTTCTCCAGAGAAAAAATAATGCGTTAGAAAATACACTATGGATAAGGCGTGCAATTTCAAATAATCTGGGCACAATTCGACAACTCCCTTAATCTCATTATTAAACCAATCTATAACTCCAAATTCAGACAGACAATTGGCATACGATATCAAGATTCCTATAGTTATTACCGGATTTAGTATTGCGCTATCACCTAAAACATCTTTTACCTTAAAAATCCCAAGGAGCAAAAATATACATAACCCCATGATTGTAGTTGTCATAATGTCAATTCTTATGACATCAGCTAGAATCCACATCAACAACATTCCACCAAACACACATAAAACATATTTTTCGTTAGTTGAAAGAGGGCCCAGGTCCTTCTCTTTCTGTCTTATTGCTTCTTGAACCATTCCCATGCTCATAACCCTTGGAGGACTCAAGAAATACAGTACTATTGGAACAATAGCTAGTATTATTAAGCATGGAACGCATGTATATCCAAGCCATGAAATCCAGTTTAGAGACAGTCCACTTTTAGCAGCCGTATCAGCTATGATTGCATTTGAAATCATGGCAGTCAAAAACATGGCACTACATACAGAATTTGAGCACACATAAACAAAAGAGAGAAATGAACCAACATCCTTTTCAGAAGCTCCCTTCACGGAAGATCCTATATATTTTGCGAGAGAGGTAGTCAAAGGAAGTCCTATACTCGCTCCCCTCGCTGTGTTACTTGGTAATATGGTCGCTAAAACTAACTCTGCCAGTGTTAAGCTATATGATAGCCCTATTATGTTTTTCCCAAATGTTTTGATGAAAAAATACGCTATTCTGACGCTAATTGTACTATTTGTAATGGCCTTGGACATTGCTACAACAAAAAATATGAGCCATGGAACAAAGGCAGCAAACCCAGAAACTCCTTGAGTTTTTATGTCTATAGTTCCTGTTAGAGCACTAAATAGCAAAGATAGAAACAAGGTCCCACACAAAGGAATAATATCCATCATGATGCCAATCATGCTCGCTGCAAAAATGATCAACATATGCCAAGCTTTCACAGATAATCCAGTTGGAGATGGCACAATAAACCAAATTACGGCAGCACATAAAACTATCAATAACAGAGGAACAATTTTTATATCTTTGTGAATTGATATCAAAAAACTATCTATAATGCTGTGAAATGCTTAAACATCTTACAAAAATCACAACAAATTAGCAAATAATACAATCGATGCCTCATGCATATGCTCTGTACGCACGATTCAAGAACAAGATAGTGTGAATTTGCAACAAATTTCTTTCGTTCCTTTTCCAAGATTGACAACTGAAGAGCAGAAATTTTAGCTGATTAGATCTCATCTTCTATAACTCCTGCCAAAAGTAGCGCTATAGCGAACTAAGTGAGTAAGCACGTATGCTTCAGTTTTATAAAAGAGAAGCCATTTATAAACCAAAACAAAAATAATGCAGATCACCATAGTATTGCTTGATGATCTGCAGGTGTGTGTTGTTA
>JAISOC010000069.1 GCA_031275915.1 Holosporales bacterium
TCAACCAAAGTTGCCTTGAAATCTATCATAGGAAATCCAGCAATAACTCCTGTTTCCATAGCTGAATTTAAACCTTTAATAACTCCTGGAATATATTCTTTTGGAACAACTCCTCCAACTATCTTGTTTTCAAAAAGGAATCCTTCTCCTGGTTTTTGAGGTTCAAAAATAAGTTTGATTCGAGCAAATTGACCGGCTCCTCCAGTTTGTTTTTTGTGAGTATAATCAATTTCATTGGTCTTAGTTATTGTCTCTCTATATGCAACCTGAGGAGCTCCTATTTTCGCATCAACTTTATATTCTCTTTTCAAAATATCAACTTTGATATCAAGGTGTAGTTCTCCCATTCCCTTTATAATTGTCTGTCCAGTTTCCTGATCAGAAGCAATCTTAAATGAAGGATCCTCTGAAGCCATTCTTGATAGAGCTATTCCCATTTTCTCCTGATCAGCCTTCGTATTTGGTTCGATTGCAATCTCAATAACTGGATCTGGGAACTCCATTTTTTCGAGAATAACTGGTTGTGTTGGAGAACAAAGAGTCTCCCCTGTCGTCGTATATTTCAATCCACAGAGAGCAACAATATCTCCGGCTGCTGCCTGTTTTATATCTTCCCTGTTATTTGCGTGCATAAGAAGCATCCTGCCAATTCTTTCTGTTTTGTCCTTAACTGAGTTCAAAACACTAGTTCCAGATTCCAAAATGCCTGAATATATACGGAAAAATGTTATACTTCCAACAAATGGATCAGTCATAATTTTAAAAGCCAAACCACACATGGGTTCGGCATCATCAGGTTTTCTAGTTACTTCATTTTTCTTAAGATCAGTTCCTGTAACTGCTCCTATATCCAATGGGGATGGCAAATAATCAACAACTGCATCAAGAAGAGGCTGCACTCCTTTGTTCTTGAATGCAGTTCCGCACATAACTGGAACAAATTTTCCACTGATAGTTCCACTTCTTATGCATTTTTTAATCAGATCCAGGCAAATTTCTTTGCCCTCCAAATAGGCCTCCATAGCAACATCATCTGCCTCAACAATCGTATCTAGCATTTTTGCATGATATTCATTGGCTTTTTCTTTGAGATCATCTGGAATATCAACTGTATCATATGTTGCCCCGAGATCATCGTTGTGCCATACATAGGCCTTCATAGCAACTATATCGACTATCCCCACAAAATCTGATTCAACACCTATGGGAAGAGTTATGACAACTGGTTTTGCTCCGAGTCTGTCAACTATCATATCGACACATTTGTAAAAATTCGCCCCCATTCTATCCATTTTATTAACAAAACAGATTCTTGGAACATTATATTTGTCTGCCTGGCGCCATACAGTTTCAGATTGAGGCTCAACTCCTGCGACTCCATCAAAAACAGCAACAGCTCCATCGAGAACTCTGAGGCTCCTTTCAACTTCAATTGTGAAATCAACATGCCCTGGGGTGTCTATAATATTGATTCTGTAGTCCTTCCAAAAGCAGGTTGTTGCAGCAGAGGTTATGGTAATTCCTCTCTCTTGCTCCTGCTCCATCCAATCCATAGTCGCGGCTCCCTCATGAACCTCTCCTATTTTGTATGATTTCCCAGTGTAATACAGAACTCTCTCTGTTGTTGTCGTTTTCCCGGCATCTATATGTGCCATAATTCCTATATTTCTATAATTCTCAATTCTAGTTTCACGTTTCATTTTTAGTTATAGTCTCCCCAAAAAATCACCATCTATAGTGAGCAAACGCCCTGTTTGCCTCTGCCATCTTATGAGTGTCTTCCTTCTTTTTTACAGAAGTCCCTTTCCCTGAGGCTGCGTCCAGTATTTCATGAGCCAGTCTCTCCTCCATGGTTTTTTCAGGCCTGTTTCTTGAGGCATTAATGAGCCACCTGATAGAAAGAGCCTGAGCTCTGTTTGGAGCCACCTCTGTTGGAACCTGGTATGTTGCTCCCCCTACCCTCCTCGATCGAACTTCAAGAGCCGGCCTCACGTTATCAAGTGCTTCATGAAACAAATCTAAACAATTTTTACCGTCTTTCCCATGGATCTTGTCAAAAGCCCCATACATTATTTTCTCTGCAACCGCTCTTTTTCCAGCATACATCATACAATTAATGAACTTGGTAACTATTATATCTTCATATTTTGGATCCTTGAAAACTTCTCTTCTTTCAGCAGCTCTACGTCTGGACATATTTAAATTCTCCTCCTATTTTGGTTTTTTGGCGCCATATCTGGAGCGCGCTTGCTTTCTGTTTTTCACACCCTGTGTATCAAAGGTTCCTCTGACTATGTGATATCTGACACCAGGAAGGTCCTTAACACGCCCTCCTCTTATCATCACAACTGAGTGTTCTTGAAGATTGTGACCTTCTCCTGGAATATAACCAGTCACCTCAAATCCGTTCGTAAGTCTGATACGAGCAACTTTTCTGAGGGCCGAGTTCGGCTTCTTTGGAGTTGTTGTAAAAACTCTGGCGCACACTCCCCTTTTCTGCGGGCAGGCTTCCAAAGCTGGAACCTTATTTCTCGAAACCTTTGGTTTTCTCGGTTTTCTGATTAACTGATTAATAGTCGGCATTATTCCTTTTCAATCTTCCTAAGAAAGAAGTATAAAACAGATATATATCTTATATGAGGTATAGCATACGGTCAATGAATTTTGTGTGTTGCTTGTAGATTAAATTCGCTGATATCTTTTTTATAAAAAGAAGGCTTCTCAAAAAAGAAGCTTTCACAGAATTAGTATGCCTTGGCCAATATAAATTCCTCAGGTGAATCGATGAGAGAACATCTGACACTCACCCCCATTTCATACAGTTGCTCTATATCGTTTTTTGTTATTTTCCAGTTGGCCACTACAAATCCAGTTCTGCCGCTCTCGAAAAATTCCTTGGCTTGTTCTATTGTTCTTATATTTCTTATGGTCTTTTCTTCATTCATGGCCAATGCTTTCTTATACAAAGTATTATCATGTTCCTGCAAAATAGAAGAACTCTTTGCCTCAAATTCATCAAATCTACAGCTCAATTTTTCAATATTGGGTTGGCGTCTGTGGAAAAGCACGCTATCAGAAGACACATCTCGCTCTCCTATCTCGCATATAATTGGAACTCCCTTCCTGATGTAATCCCATTTTTTATTCTGAGGAAGTTCATCTGTTTTATCTATCAACACTCTATAATTGCCATTAACAACAGACCTAATTTTCTCGCAATACTCAAAGATACTGTTCTTTGACATCTCGTCCTTAATAATGGGGATGATTACAATGTGATATGGAGAGATGCTGATTGGAGTGTTGATTCCCTCATCATCTCCATGGGTCATGATTAATCCACCTATTATTCTGGTCGATATTCCCCACGAAGATGTATAGGCGAACTGTAATTGTTCATTTCTTCCTTGAAATTGAATCCCAACGGCCTTGGAAAAAGTTTGCCCAAGATAGTGGCTGGTTGCCGCCTGCAGAGCCTTCCCATCCTGCATCATGGCCTCCATGGTATATGTATTCACTGCTCCTGGAAACCTCTCATAATCTGGTTTCTTGCCCATAATGGCTGGAATTTTCAGGATATCAGTGATAAACCAGTTATATACTCCATGCATCATCTTCGCAAATTCAGTGGCTTCCTCCGAGGTTTCGTGAGCTGTGTGTCCCTCCTGCCATAAAAATTCCATGGTTCTCAGGAATAGGCGAGTTCTCATTTCCCATCTGACAACGTTGCACCATTGATTCACCAATAGAGGGAGATCTCTGTGTGACTTCACCCATTTTGCAAAGGATTCTCCAATGATCATCTCAGATGTTGGACGAACTGCCAATGGCACTTCTATGGGCCCCGTTGGAACCAGTTTTCCATCAATCTTTTCAAGTTTGGAGTGAGTGACTATGGCCATCTCCTTTGCAAATCCCTCAATATGCTCTGTCTCCTTTGCGAAAAGATCAACAGGTATAAACAGAGGAAAATAGCAGTTTCTTACTCCAAGTTCCTTGAATTTTCTGTCAAGAATAGATTGCATATTCTCCCATATAGAATATCCCCAGGGCTTAATCACCATGCACCCCCTGACACTTGATCTCTCTGCGAGATCTGCCTCAATCACTGCCGCCTGATACCATCTGGAAAAATCCTCACTTCTTTTAACTGAGAGGGCGCACATTTCAAATTTGCCTATCTTCTGTTTCCAAAAATTCTGAGCATCGCCAAAAATATGTTTATGAAATCCATATACAGATTCAAGGCTCCCAAAACCGCCTTTTTACCAGCAATATCCACTGGATCATTTGAATTGTAAAACTGCTTGATTTTCTGCACATCATAGGCAGTTAATCCAGCAAATATCACGAGAGTTATTGCAGATAGACCGAGTTGCAATGCTCCGCTATGCAAGAGTATTGCATTAACAAATGAGCAAATAATGAGACACATCAGACCAACAAACATAAATGATCCTATGCTTGTTAAATCTTTCTTGGTTGTGTATCCGAGGAGGCTCATACCCCCAAAGAAGGTTGATGTCATAAAGAAACAATTGGCAATGCTTGATCCTGTGTACATCAAACACAACGGAGACAAAAATGCCCCAATCAATGCGGAATACACCCAAAATAAAGCATTAGCTGTATCCAAAGGTATCTTGTTTATCCTAAATGATAAATACATCACGATCCCAAATGTCGCCAGCATCAAAAAAACAGAAAACCCTCCTGTCATAACGTCAAGAATTTCAGGAGATGACACACAGATCATTGCCACAATTCCCGTTAGGCACAATGCCATGAACATACGTGTGAAAACTGAACGCATATATTTTTGAAGGCCGCCATCAAACGAACTTATAGGCCCTCTGCTAACATTGGTATTTTTAATCATAAAAACACACACCGAAAAACGCACATACAAAACAAGACTATTATATACCAAAATAATCAACAAACGAAAAGGAAGTGAGTAGGATTGATAACTAAATGTAATCTTATCTTCTATAAACCCTGCCAGAAGTAGCGTTAGCGAACAGAGTGAGCAAGCGTACACTTCTACATTTAGTTGTAAATCCCTATCTTTAGTCTTTACCGTAATGTGCAGGTTGCCATTATGTCTTATTCAACAATTTACCCAAAGATTGATTCCAAAAACCCTTTTTCCTTTTTTTTGACAGGCTCCTCTTCTTTAGTTGATTTCTCCTGCTTAATAGTCTCACCAGATTCACTTTGAGACTCTGTTTTTTTGTTTACCTCTCTTATCAGACGCTTAACTTCTCTAAAAGCCGGAAGATTTTCACAAACTTCATCATTGTCATATTGGCCTTTTTCATTTTTCAGCTCGTTCCAGTCAGAATTTTTGTAAAAATCCATTGCTTGCATGCACATCTTTTCTACAGGCTCTTCTAACCGCTCTAGTTCAACTCCTTTTTCAACTGCCAAAACAAGATGAGTTTTCACTAAATTTTTTATTTCCTCATTAATTGATCCGCCCACTTTTTTCACAGCAACATTGAGCATTTCGTCAATGTTCTTGGTGTATGGAGAATCATCAACTACAGTTGAGTCTACCGAATTCATAGCAGATTTTTCAGATTCACTTTTCATGTGTTTTGTAACTGCACTGGGCCCTTTTCCCTGAGATACCCCTTTTGGCTGTGATTCTTGTTCTGCAGACAGTCTGCACGTTTCTGTTATCAAAAAAATTGAAACAACCACGGGTAAATTTTTCAAAAATTTTTTCGAATTCATAAACATTTGATACCATATAAAAAAACACATTACACTTTAATTCTACTTAATAATAAAGCTCTGTGTCAATTAAAAATCTATATATACATTCTTGTATTGATTCATTCATTCTATAAGGAGACCTTTTATGTAGATATTTACTCTACACCCCAAGATTGTAGCTCTTTACAAGCTTATATCTCCAGAAAGAAGCAATACAGTTGTTTGTGCTCCCTCCAGCTAGTCCTGAAAAACTGTGACTCGCTATTTTTTAAAAATATCTTCCCTTTGATGTGTAATTTTATGATAGGCTAGCCAAGAATGGTAAGCAGTGATATTTAAGTAGGAACGTATTTGTTGATGTGCGTAGTAGCAAGGGAAGCTATTAACTGGGGGGGGCAAACTCTCTCCATTGAAACTGGAAAAATTGCTAGACAGGCTGATGGGGCCGTTGTTGTTAAGTATGGAGATACTACAGTTCTTTGTACATGTGTGTTTCAAAAAACACAAAGTAACGAGGCTAGTTTCTTCCCCCTAACAATTAGTTACCAAGATAGGTTTTATGCTGCTGGAAAAATTCCTGGAGGATTTATAAAGAGGGAAGGAAAGCCTTCTGACAGAGAGGTTTTAACATCTCGCTTAATAGATAGACCTATTCGCCCCCTCTTCCCCAATGGATTTTTAAATGAGGTACAGGTGATATGTACAACTTTAAGCTATGACCAAGTGTGTGATCCTGGGATAGCCTCCATGATAGGAGCCTCCGCTGCTCTTTCAATATCAGGAATTCCCTTTCTTGGACCTATTGCTGGTTGTAATGTTGGATATTCCACCCAAAAAGGATTTATCTTGAATCCAGTTTATAGCTCCATGAGTGACAACCTATTGGAACTCACAGTTGCAGGAACCAAAGAAGGAATTTTAATGGTGGAGTCAGAGGCCATGGAATTATCCGAAGAAATCATGCTTGACGCAGTTATGTTTGGATTTGATTCCTTTCAGCCAGTTATAAAAATGATAGAAGAGCTCAAAAAGAAGGTAAAAAAGGAAACTTTTGAGGTGTCTAGTTACAAAGATCAATATGGTGATCTCTCTAAAAGAATAGAAAAATTGATAACAGAGGACATTGTAAATGCTCTATCAATAAAGGAAAAATTGAAAAGAAGAGACAAGATAGAAGAGGCTAAGAACAAGACTATTGAGGCATTTAAAGAGGAAGCCTCGGAAATTGCAGTAAGTTCTCTTTTCGAAGGACTTCTCTCGGAAATTATGAGAAAAGCAGTTATGAAAACTGAAAAAAGAGTGGATGGACGAAAACCAGATGAAATTAGACAAATTACCTGTGAGATAGATGTTCTCCCAAAAGTTCATGGGAGTGCCTTGTTTACTAGGGGAGAAACGCAGGCCCTTGTAGCTACCACTTTGGGTTCTAGTTCTGATGCCCAAATAGTTGATGATATTTTGGGAGACAGAAAAGAAAAATTCCTGTTACATTACAATTTCCCTCCGTATTCTGTTGGAGAAACTGGAAGAGTTGGGGCTCCTGGACGTAGAGAAATTGGGCATGGAAAATTGGCATGGAGAGCCATACATCCAGTCTTACCAGACCATTGTACATTCCCGTATTCTATGAGAGTAGTCTCAGAGATTACAGAATCTAATGGATCTTCTTCTATGGCCACAGTTTGTGGGGCCTCTATGTCTTTAATGTCTGCTGGAGTACCTCTAAAGAGCCCAGTTGCAGGAATCGCGATGGGCCTCATTAAGGAAGAGGAAGAATATATTATTCTTTCGGACATTATGGGAGATGAAGATCATCTTGGAGATATGGATTTCAAAGTTGCAGGTTCTGAAAATGGAATAACTGCTCTTCAAATGGATATCAAAATCACAAGTATAAATAGGAATATTATAAAGAACTCCCTGGAGCAAGCTCACAAAGGTAGAAAACACATTCTTGAAAAAATGAGGGAGGCCATATCTGAGAATAGGGATGAGATGAGTCCATCTGCCCCCAGGATAGAAATTGTTCTTATAGACAAAGATAAAATCAGGGACCTCATAGGACCAGGTGGGAAAATGATAAAGGAAATTTGCGAAAAAACAGGAGCCAAAATCGATATAGAAGATGATGGTACTGTCTCCGTTTTTTCCAGCAACAAAGTGGGTATGGAAACAGCAATATCTATGATTAAATCAGTTGGATGTATGCCGGATGTAGGAGCGATTTTCATTGGAAATGTTGTTAAAATAACCGATTTTGGGGCTTTTGTATCACTTGAAGGAGGAAGGGAAGGACTACTTCACATAAGCAATATCTCAAATAAAAGGGTAGAACAAGTCTCAGATGTATTAAAAATAGGCCAAGAAGTTAAAGTGAAAATTTTGGATATAGACGATAGAAATAGAATCAAATTAACTATGAAGGGATGCTAACCCTGATATTTGTCTAACAGATGCTAATTTTGATATTTATGCAATATTGTGTTATAATATAATTGTTATTGCTGTGTATGCAGAGGTTACATGGATCAATATGGGAAGAGATAATATCATCAGCTTGAGCTTTAGTAAAATATCGGAGCATGAAAACAAATGTCTCAAGCATGCCAATAGAAATTCTCTGAGTTCATATGATAAAGGTATTTCTGCAGAATTATGCGCCAAAAAACACCTTGTTTCCAAGGGATATAAAATAATAGGACAGAGAGTTAGGAATGAATACGGGGAAATAGATATTATCGCCCAAAAAGGAAATGATGTTGTTGCCTGCGAGGTTAAGCAGAGAAAAACTCTTGGAAGCTCAAGAGATTGCCTGACAAAAAGACAGAAAGGAAGAATTGCAAGAGCTTTTGCTCTTGTCATTTCTGAAAGAAACGAAATCTTTGAAAATTATAGGATAGATGTTGTATGTTTCGATATATATGGAAGAATCGAGCATATAGAGAATGCTTTTTATATCGAAGAAGTCGCTTAGTTTATTTTTCATAACACTAATTTTAATTCTGTCCCTTTCTGGTTGCGTACCAGTAATTTTAGGGGGAGGAATTGGAGCTGCCAGTTATACGGCCATGAGAGACAAGTCTGTTGACAGTTCAATAAATGACTCTAAAATTGAGACTTTAATAAAATCCAGATTATACAAAATCAGTAGTGAACTACACAGCAATGTCTCTGTTAGTGTAGACAGGGGATGTGTTCTTTTGACTGGAGCTGTGAGTAATCCTTCTTTGTCCTCTATAGCAGAAAAAGAATCATGGAAAATTCCAGGAGTTATCGTGGTAGACAACAACATAATAGTAGGAAAAACTCTTGGAGTAACAGAGACAATAAAGGATGGGGCCATAACTTCAAACGCTAGAGGATTATTGATGTGTAACTCATCTGTAAAATCTATAAATTATAAAATCAAAACTACTGATGGAGTTGTCTATGTTAGAGGAATAGCGAAATCTAAAGCAGAACTAGAGACTGCCTTGAATTCTATTAAACATATACGAGGAGTAAAGAAGGTTGTATCATACGTAATTGTGAAATCTAAATGAGTTGTTCTTAAGGCTGTCTTACTGGTAAGAAATAGAATATGGATTTAATAGAAAAAACTCTCTCGCTTCTGAAAAAAGGAGAGATTATAGTTGCTCCGACTGATACAGTTTATGGACTCTTTGGGGATGCAACTTCTGATATCGCTGTACAAAGAATATATAAAATTAAAAACAGGCCAATGTGCAATCCTTTGATCGCTCATGTCTCATCAATTAATATGGCAAAAATGTACACGGAACTTTCTTCAGAAAATAAGGAACTTATAGATATTTTTTGGGGGAATTCAGGAAGTCCCATCACATTTGTAGTTCCACTGAGGAAAAATTCAAGTATCTCTAGTTTCGTAACTGCGGGTCTGGGTACTCTGGCAATCCGCATGCCGAGTCATCCTGTTTCCCTTGAAATCATAAACAAATTTGGCAAACCTCTTGCTGCCCCAAGTGCGAATACTTCAACTTTTCTCAGCCCCACATCTGCAGATATGGTGAAAAAAGATTTGGGAAACAAGGTTCCTCTGATAATAGATGCTGGGAAATGTGTAGTTGGAGTCGAATCCACCATCCTTGATATTACAGAGAAACCTTATAGGATACTTAGACATGGAGGACTCCCTCTTGAAGATATAGAAAAAACAATAGGACAAAAAATTCTCAAGAAGGCACAGGAAGATGTTATCAGATCTCCAGGAATGATGAAAAAACACTATTCTCCATCTATAAAGGTTCGAATGAACGCGTCCTTTCCCCTTGAGGGAGAGGCTTTCATAGCCTTTGGGGAGACAGATATAAAATATGATGCAAATCTGAGCGAATCTGGGAGTTTAGCTGAGGCCGCCAGAAACCTTTTCTCCGCCCTCAAATTTTGTGATGACA
>JAISOC010000074.1 GCA_031275915.1 Holosporales bacterium
ATACGATGCCGGAGAATACGATGTCGGAGAATACGATATTCCATTTTCTGTTTCCTGTCCTGTTATTACTAATTTTTCTACCTCAGATGCAAAACCTACCTCTCGCATCTTTTCTAAGTTCATTAAAATCACTCCTGCATTGTAAAATAATGCTCCGTGCCTTATATTATGGTCACATGCACCAAAGCAATACTTTTCCAGATCTATAATCCACAGCTCTCTTATGTCACTTACGCATATTGTATCTCCATCAAGGTATAGACACTTTTTGTATGGAAGAAAATTGCTGAAAGAGAGCTTTAAAAATATACTTTTAGGCCACCAATATGAATTAAATTTACTGATACGTTCTCTTTCTATATCAGGAATAGGAATATACTCTATATTATATTTATAAATATTTCTATTAAACGCTAAGAAAAAGGCATTTAAAAATTTACTCATACCATCATCAAGAATTCCTTTAAACTCCATTTCATCTAATATAATAGTAAACCTTATTGGTTCTGCACGTTCAATATATTTAGAATTCTCAAGAACAGATATCAGAGAGGTATATGTATAGGGTAAATACTTCCTATCAGCAACATATACTATGTTAATTATCTCAGATTGATCACCTGATATATTTGCACTACTTGTTGCCTTAGATAAGTTAGCAACGCACAAAAAAACAGCAATTAAAGGTAGCAAGATACTTCTTTTCATAATTTCCTCCGCAAGAACTTGGCATCCACCCGTCTATCGTCAGGATACTATATAAAATTTCCCTTAGTCAAGATTTACAATGTTGAGGGAATTGACAACTAAATGTAAAAGTCTGGCTGCCAAACCTTATCTTCTATAAACACTGTCAGGAGTAGCGTTAGCGAACAGAGTAAGCAAGCGTACACTCCTACCTTCTCTTTCTTCTTATCCACATACTGAACATTTAGTTGTCAATCCCAATATTTTTTGTTTCGCAGTTCTACAGTGAAGTTGAGCAAAAAAAAGATTATCAGTATTACTGATTAAGTTTTTATTTGTGCAAAAAAAGGTCAATATATAAAAGTATAGTTTGTTTAAATATTAATTTAATCTGAAATTAACAGAAAATTAACTTATTTTTTGTAGACTCAAGGGGCAAGCAGGCAAAAATTAACGTATAAACGAATGATCTCAAGAGCAGCAAAATTGACGCTGATACTATGTCTGATTGTGATTATCACATATGTGTGTGGTAAGTACAAAGATGATATAGTCTCCTTGTTTCCAAAGGCCACTATTGATCAAAACATATCAACTGAAATAAAACACAGAAATATAGATTCTTTACCAAATGATAAAATTACTTTTGTACACGAATACGACCCAGAACAAAATAAGGGAAAAATTCTCGGAGATATAAAAGATATTTTAAAAAGGGGAGAGCTTATTGTTTGCGCTAAAAAGGATGATAACAACATATTTTTTCAAATGAAGACAGAAGATGGAAGATATGTGGGAAAGGACATCGATTTTGCCAAACAAATCGCTGCTGCTCTTGGAGTACGTCTTACTTACAGAATGGTTTATGAAACACATGATGCGGTTGTGGATGCAATAGCCAATGGAGAAGGTGATATGGGCATAGCAGACCTTTCATACACCAAGTCAAGAAGCAGAAAGGCATTGTATTCAGTTCCTTATGCTATTCCAAAGAAAATGATGCTTATAGATAGAGTTTTTCTTGAAAAACAGGAAGGGAAAACGCTGACTCATCTGCTAAACTCAGATGAAATTACTATTTGTGCTCCTGAACACACTAGTTATGAAACTTTCGTAAACACAATATTCCCAAAAGCAAAACTTCTCTCTTTGCAAAATTGGGAGCATAACATTATTGAACTCATCAAGAACAAAAAAATAATCGCTACTATGAGAGACGATATCAGAATAAAGTTCCTAATAAAAAAATATCCAGATATTTTAATCACAGCTATGCCAATTATTCTTAAGAGTGAGGAAGATCCGATATCGGCGGTTGTGAATTTTAATAGTGCTTCTTTCTTAATCTGGATCAATAAATTTATAGAAAATGAGGCCAAAACAGACGCTGCTGACGCAATTGTTGAGAAATATGGAGATTACGTAAAATGAGATTATTCCCCCCAAGAAAATTAAGAGTAGATATATTGGCAACGTTTTCACTGTTAATTGGGGTTACTGTTACATGTGAAATTTTTTATTTATCATCAGCAAATGAGAAATTAGTTTTGGAATTTGAAAAAGATTATTACTCAAAAAACATCACGCAAGTTGTGGCCAATTGGATGGATGAATACTTTGAAAAAGTTGAAGTAATGTTGAAAGTATTATCAAAAAATCTTTCTGCAGAACAAATAGATGAAATGGGAAAATTTGATATTTCGTGCCTGGAAGCTTTGAAAAATATTCCATATACACAGAGCTTTTGCCTTGCCTTCAAAGATGGAACGTATTTCCAAATTAGAAATCTTGATGGGATTACAGCTTTTCAAACTCAAAAGGATAAGAAATTACCACCTTATGCAAAATATGCAGTTAGGTCAGGACAATACGGTGATTCAAACAATGCGACTACTTTGAATGAAACGTGGAAATATCTTAACGAGGATTATGGAGAAGTTACGGCTGAATACATGCCAATTGCACAGTACTACCCCACAAAAAGAGACTGGTATGTAAGCGCAGAGCTTGCCAAATCAATGGTGTGGAGTGATGTGTATATCTTTCGTACTGTGAAAGTTCCTGGGATTACATTATCAATGCCAATTTGGTTTGAAAAAAATGCGCCTAACACAGCAGCAGGTGTGGTGGCAGCTGACATAACTGTGAGCCAATTCAGCAATTTGTTGGGAACAATCAAACCAAGCAAAAATACTGTAAATTATTTTATAAACCAAAAAAATGAAATCATAGCTTCATCTGATAATCGCAAAACTTTCATCATGAAAAATAGCGGTGATGCAGCAAATTTTTCAACAACCTTTACTTCTGGAGACCCAATTTTAGAAGAGGCAGCCAAACAGTTAATTGGCGAAAATGACAATCATATTATCTTTTCATTTCAGAATAAAAACTACATTGCCTCCATTCAAAAGCTCAGAGAATTACCGTGGATGTTATTAACAATTTCTCCAGAAGATGATTTCACAGGAGAATTTAAAAGAGTACAAAGAGAAGCTCTTTTTTGGTCCATATTGGTATTTCTGACTTCTTTTGGAGTTATTTTTATTTTTTCTAGAAGAATTTCAATTCCAATAACAGCAGTTTGTAAAGCGGCAAAATCTATAGGAGCCATGCAGCTTGAAGAATACAAAAGTCCCCCACCTTCAAGTATTATCGAAATTCAAGAGCTGGCAAACGCTATGGATAGTATGAAGCTCAACGTTTCGACATTTACTAAATATGCTCCAAAAGATTTAGTAAAAAAATTGATTCAACAAGGAATTGTTCCAACTCTCGGAGGAGAAACCAAAAAAATTACTCTTATGTTTTCTGATATTGCAAAATTTTCAGTAATTTCTGAAAGATTGCCTGCAGAATATTTGACTCTTCATCTTTCAGAATATTTTGATGAGATTACAAAGGAAATAGCGAAATATAACGGTGTTATAGATAAATACATCGGGGATTCTGTGATGGCTATGTGGGGAGCTCCGAATCCCGATGAAAATCAGGTTGTAAATGCTTGCTATGCAGCTCTGGCCTGTCAGGAATTATTATTAAACTTGGAAAAAAAGTGGAAACCTCTCGGAAAACCAGCCCTTCCAACTCGCATCGGTGTTCACACTGGTCATGCTATCGTTGGCAATATCGGTTCTCGTGACAGAATGAATTTCACATCCATTGGAGACAATGTTAATATTGCCTCTCGTTTGGAAGGGGCAAATAAATATTATGGTACTAAAATACTGGTATCCGAAGATGTGGAAGCTGAAGCCAGAGGTAAGATTCTATTCAGAACTATAGATAAAATAGCCGTAAAGGGAAAATCTGTTGGCCTTTTGGTGTATGAACCACTGTGTGCATTGAAAAATGGAGAGGACGAAACTTATTATGAGAAAATAGAGTTAAGCGCAAAGGCAAAAGAAGCATTTGGGTTATATCAAAACGGGGAGTTTAAGCATGCAATAGATAAGTACAGAAAAATACTTGAACTGTATCCATATACAGATAAATCAGTTACCGTAATTATCAATAGGTGTGAAGAATTTATAAACAATCTTCCGAGTGACTGGGATGGAACTTTTTTCTTGAGAGAGAAATAAATAATGGTCTTGGGGAGCGGATATGTAACATTACTTTCTGCGGTATGCGCTGGTATTACTGGGATTATGTTGCCAGGCTTCGGGAGAATATTGCAACCATTCGGTGAAATTTTTCTGGTTTTGATTTCAGTATCCGTTATCCCAATAACTTTCTCGTCAGTAACTTTGAGTGTTATTAATATTATTTCGGCAAACACAATAAAAATAAAAATCTCGCGAATTATTTTTCTATTTACTGTGGCACTTGTAGTAGCAAGCATTATAGGAATCGTTTGTGGTGTAATCTTTGAGACAGACAATGATATATCTAAATCAAAATTCATATCTAATTTAATCTTTCAAGAAGCAAAAAAATCAATATTAGTTGCAAAAATTAATGATATCCTTGATTTTTCTAAAAATTTCAATTTTACAGATTTTTTAAAAACACTATTGCCCAAAAATCCTTTTGAAGCATTTGCCAAGGGAAATGTTATCCAGATTCTCTCAGTTTCCGTATTGATCGGGATTTCAGTTAGTGTCTTGAACCATCAAATACAAACTGCTACAAAAAAATTCCTGAATATTTTGTTGGATGTATTCAGATCAGTACTAAATCTCTCAACTAAAATATTGCCAGTTGGAATTTTTCTGCTTATTTCAAGCAATCTCTCATATATCAGCATCGATATTCTTTGGGCCATGAAAAAATTCTGTTTAAGTGCAGGAGTAAGTTTTTTGAGTATTGTGTTAATTGCTTTGCTATTGATTTGTATATACAGCCCAGTTGGACTATTAAAATCCATATCTGCTTTAAAAAATCCGATTATAATTGCTTTCTCAACATGTTCAAACCAAGCAACATTGCCATTTTTAATTTCTTCTTTAACAAAAGAATTCAAACTTTCGATAAAGGCAGTTGATTTGGCAATCCCTCTTGGAGTTATTATGTGTAGAACTGGTAATGCAGCATACTATGCTTTTGTTGCCGTTTTCATGTCGTTTTTATATAACGAACCCCTTAGTTTTTCTCAATATGAATTCATTGTATTTGGAGCAATATTAACCAGTTTGGCAGCATCTGGTGCAACAGGGATCATAGCAATTACTATGATTTCCATAATACTGGATCCTTTGAATTTGCCTATGGGGTCAGTGGCAGTTGTATTAATAGTAGTTGAACCAATCCTGGATCCTATTCGGACAGTTACATCTTTGATCATGAATGCAGCATTGTCATGTGTTGTTGTCAATTCATCCAGAAAGAGAGAACCATTATGCGCATAAATCCATTTAAATTAATCAGTTTTGATTCAAACATGTGGGCATCTAATAAAGTTGTATCTGTTATGACAAATAACAACTCGAAAGATAAAGTACAAAAAACTGCTGAAATAATGGACTTTATCTTAAAAAATGTATCAAGTGGCAAGGCAAAAATCGATAAAGAGCCAGGAATTTACATTATTAATATTGAAGATGAATCAAAAAGTGTGACTTCTATCGTTGGGGCTATAGATTATAATGAAAGAAAAGTTTTGTTAGCAAATGAAGATACACAAAGCGAAAAATTAATTGGATATAAAGAAATTTTCAAGAAATACAAAATGCAGATAAATCCTGTTTTAGGATTTTATAAGAATGGTCCTTCCATTACTTCATTAGTGAAAAACACAACTGAATATCCTGCAAAGATTCAAGCTTTTGTGAATGGAATAAAATATACTCTATGGTGTGTGAAGAACCCAATAGATTTGGCAAATATCAAAGAAAGCTTACTGGATATAACAACAGTATACATAGCTGATGGTCATCATAGATTCTCTATTTTCGAAAGTATTGCAAGCAAGGTAAATGCCAAACTTATCATATCTCTAACAGACTCAGATTCCATACGTCTCAAGAGCTGTCATAGAGTTATTGTTGGGAAGATAGCCGAGAATTGGATGCAAACTTTGTCAAGAGATTGCGTTTTTGAGGTTTCTGGCAATTTTGATATTACAAAAGACATTATCATTAAATTTAGAGATGGAATGACATACAGAGTTTTGTTCAGATCAGAAATAATTGTAAATAATCCATTGTATTTGGCTATTGATCAGTTAATTCTACACAAGGCGTTTGGTATTGGTAAAAACGAAGAAAAAATATATCCTCTTCCTGGAAATCTTGACTTTTCTGATACCCAAGCAATATTTAATTTATACAAAAATAGTAGTGTAATAGTATTCATTCCGCATCTCAAAATTTCTGAATTTTTCAAAATAGTTGATGGAGGTAATAGATTGCCCCCAACTTCAACATGGTTTGAACCAAAAATTATAGACGGGTTCATAATGAACGCATGGGCAAACTAAGCATTGACAACTAAAGAGCAGAAGTTTCAGCTGAGATTAGATCTCATATAATTTCTGCTCTTTAGTTGTCAATTCTCATATAAAAAACTCCAATGGCTCAAACCTAAAGTGTGATATACTCCACTACAACTGATAACTTTAAAAGTTATTTAAGTCACGATGAGTGTTGGTAAAAAATCCACTGCTGTTCTTTCGATCTGTGTTACCTGGTTTTTTTATTTATTTACATACATAGCGAGAGTTGAACCAAGTGTTTTAGTCAACAACTTGATGTCTGAGTTTTCAATGAACTCCTCGACAATTGGTTTTGTCATATCGATCATGTACATTTCATATGTAGTTATGCAATTTCCATACGGGATTATAGTAGATAAACTTGGGGTGAGAACAGTTGTGTCCTTCAGCGCCTTGTTGTGTGCAATTGGGACATTTGTCTTCGGAGCTGCTGAAAGTGTGTTTCATCTCCAACTTGGAAGATTTCTGATAGGTCTTGCTTCAGCATCAGCATTTTTATGCTGCGGGAAAATAGCAGGAGAATACTTTAGCAAAAAAATATATTCCATGTTAATGGGAATTGCTATGTTAATGGGCTGTACTGGAGGAATATTTGGTACTGCTCCAACGGCATATTTAGTTTCATATATTGGTTGGAGAAATACAACCTTCGTAATCTCAGCTGTTAGTGCTCTTATTGCCGTCCTTGCCTTTTGTATTATGAAAAAAAATCCCAAACAAAAAAAAGAAGACTCAAAAAGCGAGGGCAACATATTGACAGGCTTGCGAATTATGGCAACTAATCCACAAACGTGGATAATTGGATTCTATGGGGCAGTGACGTATTTACCATTAAGTGCAATGGCTGAGTTATGGGGAGTTCCATTTATAGAAATGAGATACGGAATATCGACAGAAGCGGCTTCCATTTCTTCGATTTTCATATTTATAGGATACGGACTTGGAGGAATTGTATCTGCGTATGTCGCAGAGCTCATTAACAGTTATAAAAAAACGATCATTATATCTACGATTTGTCTGGTATTGACTTTTTCGGTTGCCCTCTATAACGACGATATATCATATACATTGTATCTAATATTAATGTGTTTTGGCGGCGTGTTTGCTGGAACAAGTACGCTTTGCTTTGCCTTGGCTTTCAATGTTGTTCCAAAGCAGTATGCAGGAACTTCAACAGGATTTATGAATGGCTTAATCATGTCTAGTGGATTGCTGTTTCAGCCCCTTCTTGGGGAGTTTCTTGATTTTTTCAGAAACGGAATGGTAACGAGCTCTGGACAACCGTTGTATAATCTTGGAATGTATAGGAGCGCTTTTCAAATTCTTATAGTCGTCATGATACTCGCCACAATATCTACATTCTTTATACGCGACGTGAAAAAGGAAGAATAAACTCCACATATCTTATTAGTTTGGGAAATGTTAAAACCTACTGCTATGCTGAAGATTTCAGAGGACACAAAAAAAGCCAGAGAAAATCTCCAGCTTTCGTGTCTTTTTTATAGCGATAATGTGTTTCTAGCCATCTATAACCGTGACAGCTCTGCGATTCTTTGCATGTGCTTCCTCAGTTGTTCCTGTATCAGCAACTCTTTCTTTGCCGTATGAAACAACTGTGAGCCTGCTGCTATCTATTCCAAGGTCTTTAAGAACTTTCGATGCCGCATTTGCGCGTGAATTTCCAAGGGCCATGTTATACTCAGCAGTTCCTCTTATGTCGGCGTGTCCTTCGACTGTTGCCTTTGTAGATCCGTATGTCTTCAACCAGCAAGCCTGCGCTTCCAATCTCTTTTTCGCAGAGTCAGATACTTTGGAACTATCGAAGTCGAAGTAAACCCTATCTGGCACATTTGTCTTGAAGTCTTCTGCTGACCCAGGGGTCACTGCCCCCTCCTGCTCCACATCACAGGTGCTTGAGCAAGCAGCCATCAATAAAGCTATTCCTGAGAGCGATATTAATAATTTTGTATTCATGTCTCTTCCGTCCTTTTTCGATAAAAAAGAAAACAAACTCTATAAACATCCTAACAACGAAATTTACGATGCGCAAAACATTTTATAAAGTTTTTACATAAGCTGCGAATTGCGGTCTAGATAGTGTGTTTTTTTAACAACATCAGTGTATTGTTATTACTGTGAAATCTTCACTCTTCAAAAACTGCATTTGGGATTTTGCTTTTGTCGTTCACTGATAAGCTATCTGGAAAAAAGCTAACTTCTGTTTTCTGGTCGTTTGCTTCCTTTATTACCCACCCTTCCAAGTTTTTTACATTCCCATTGGAATATCGTGAAAAGATGAGTGATACATACACTTTACCACTAGGAACTATCTCGCATATAACAACTTCAATGTACTCAGTTCCCAGATTGTTTACTGAGCAATTTCGTTCGTCTAGTTCTATGTTATCGCTCAGTACATCATATATTGGTGTTTGTTTAACTGAATGCTGTGTTTTTTCCTTGGAGTCTAAATCAGTTATTGTAATAATGTCGCCCTTTATGACTATTTTTTGTCGAATGCTTTCTTCATAGTCTACTCTAACTTTCTTCGTTTTTTCCTTAGCAATATATATATGCCCAGAATACACAGCCCCTTCCGAGTTCGTTTGTACAAAATCAGATGACAAATATTTTAGGCCTCTTAAATATGTTTTTACCTCTTTTTTATAATCATGTGTTTTCGTATTCCCAAATACACTGCATAAAAAAACCGGTATTAAAAACAAATACCGGAATAAAAATTTAACAATCACGAACTACCTTGAATAAAACTCGATAACCAAATGAGGCTCCATTTCAACTGAATATGGAACATCCGCAAGCTTTGGAGCTCTTATAAATTTACCTTTTCCTTTGCCATCGACTTCTACATAATCTGGAACATCTCTTTCTTGAGTGGATAAAGCAGCCATTACGTTTGTATTATCCTTCATCTTTTCAGCAATTGAAACTTCATCTCCATCACTCAGCATATATGAAGCAACATTAACGCGTTTACCGTTAACTTTTACGTGTCCGTGATTAACAAGCTGTCTTGCAGAAAACACAGTAATAGCGAACTTCATGCGATATATAACTGCATCCAAGCGTCTTTCCAACAACTCAATCAAATTTTCAGAGGTATCCCCCCTACGTCTGACTGCCTCTTGATATATCTTTCGAAACTGCTTCTCCCCGATATTTCCATAATACCCCTTCAATTTTTGCTTTGCTCTCAATTGAATGCAATAATCTGAGGGCTTGGCCTGTCCCTTGCCGTGTTGCCCAGGCCTGAAATTTCTCGTGTTGAAGGGGCTCTTAGCCCTACCCCATAAATTAACCCCAAGCCTCCTATCGATCTTATATTTTGCGTGTATTCTCTTAGACATGTAGCACGGATATTACATTATCAAAAACACAGGTATTGTCGCACATGTAAGAATAAAGGTCAATAGTAGATTGGAAACTTGGTGGCTGCACAAGTTCTGCTCTGCTATTTATCTTCATATCCAGAATTTTTATCTATAGTTAAGGTTAAAGGATTTGCATCTCCTTTGTTTGTACGTGAAACTGGTGTAATGTTGTTTTGATAAGTAGAAATAGAAGATGTCGAAAGCCGGTTTGACGAACTGTTTGATGAAGTAGAAATAGAAGATGTCGAAAGCCGGTTAACCAAACGGTTTGATGAAGTGGAAACAGAAGATGTCGAAAGCCGGTTAACCAAACGGTTTGTTGCCGACTGTGACAATAATTCCGCTGGCCAGCATTTACCTTTGTTTACATTGACAAAATGCACAAACTTTTTGCTACTAAACACACATATTTTGCCTTCTTCTGAAATAAACTGTTCTCCATTATTACAACTTTTGTCTATAATATCCTTAGTAGTGCGCTTTAGTGGAGGGGTTGGTGATCTATATTTTTCTAGATGTGGATTTAGTTTTCTCAATGTATCTTCACCATCTTTTATTATCATTGTCATTTTTGGATCTACTTTACTATCTGCCCTTAAATAATTCTTTTTCAACACATGTTTATAACCATATGGTGGAACAATAACGTTTTCACAACTGTCTATTATGCCGAGATCATTAAATTCGCTAACTGTCATGTACGTTCCGTTAAAACAAACTAGGTTTGTAGACATAGACACCCGTTTGGAGCCACTGCTATTGATTGTTGGGTGCTTTGAAAATACCTCTGTGCAATCTCCTTCACTGCTGGTTGAAGTATCGGAATAGCTTTCTTCACTGCTGGAGTCTTCATCACTGTCACTGCTATAATCTCCTTCACTGCTAGTTGAAGTATCGAATTCACTCTCTTCACAAAAATCATCGACTGGGGACGTCCTATAGTTTGCTGCCGTTCGCTTGCTCTTGGGAGTACCAATAATACTGATGTTGTTATTATCAGTCATGGAGTACTTTAAAAATACTTTTGTACGATCTTCTTTTTGCGGAGTTTGAGGACATCCGATTTTTATTGGTGAATTATCAATAGAAGGTGTGCAACGTGGTGGTGTAGATACGCTGTAATCTGACATCACTCGCGAACCGGTTGGAGTCATGAAAGCATCCGCATTTCGTGTCACAGCATTTAAATTTTCTGCCCCGGCATTTGAAATGCAAAATAAAGATAAAATTAACAATACATTTATCTTTTTATAGAAACAAAAATTCATAAATTCTTACACAATTAAACAACGATATACTTGATTTATAATTAATTTTCTCGCACAAAGCAACAAAAAAATAAAAGGACGCGATTTTAATGATTTTTATATAAAATTTATTGAGAAATATTGTCAATAATTTGCTTTAATTAATTTCTTTATTGTTAAAAAATCACGATTCAGCAGAAGCAGATATCAATTGATGCCAAGGAGTATTTTTGAACGCATTTTCCACTTTAATCATCTCTTTAGCAATATTACTTTTCTTTATTTCAGGTATGCTCTTTTTGAGAGACTCACATAATTCAAATTGACGTAAACGTTGTGGAATCGGATCATACATGTCAAGAGAATCAGCAGGTTCAAATCCAAATTTCCGAAGCGGACGGAGTTGCTCAGGATTTCTGAATTTATCAAGCAAACCATCGTTTTGTAATTTTGCAAGTTGTCCGTTTTTTGTAAGTTCAAAAGGTAACTCTTTCTGATTCAGCTCTCTCATTTTCTTTCGCTTATCGTTTACAATTTTCAGCATAACCCTGAGTTCACTGATAAGAGGGCCAAGTGAACCAGTTTGTTCGAATGAAAGAATTATGGACCAGAAATTCAACCGATACCAAAGAGGGCTATAAACCAGCGATGCAGGGGTTAAACCAACTGTTATTTGTTGCACGTGTCCTCCACTATTCATGTTGTCTCCTCCGCTCCTTGCATGCAAAACTGTAGGGGCATATGGGTCTAGAATAAAAAACGTATCCCTGATAAATTGTATCAATTTATTTTTCTTAACGAATGATCTTAAAAAACTATGTGAACCAGAAAAATTTCCGAAGTA
>JAISOC010000016.1 GCA_031275915.1 Holosporales bacterium
TGGAAATGAAAGATGGAGCCCTAATGAAACTTGCATAACAAACCATTCTAAATTTGCCAAAGTATTTTTCCTTTTTGGGGACTGACAACTAAATGTTCAGTATGCTTTCCTTTTTGGAGGAACTCCATTGTACCAAAAAGGAAAATCAGTATATGGATAGGAAGAAAGAGAAGGTAGGAGTATACGCTTGCTCACTTCGTTCGCTAACGCTACTTCTAACAGTGTTTATAGAAGATAAGATACTACTTTTCAATTACTTTTCAAAGAATCCAAAATACATTCCTTATCGTTGTGATGTATTGTCCTGTCCTTGTATACTTGCAAATCTTCGTGTCCTTTCCCTATAACGACCATAAAATCCCCCGGACTCAGCAAAAATAGGCCATGCTTTATAGCCTCCTTTCTTGAGTTAATTACAATTCCATTTTTGCAATATGTGACTATTTCATTGGTTATTTGAGACGGATCTTCTGTTCTCGGATTATCATCAGTTATGATGTTGATATCAGAAATACGAAAGGCGGAATTTCCCATCAGAGCTCTCTTACTTTTGTCTCTGTCACCTCCACATCCAAAAACTGTTATGAGTTTTCCTTTACACAATCTCTTGAACGTTCTTAGGGCATTTTCAAAGCCTTCAGCTGTGTGAGCATAATCAACATACACATTCCCACCATTATGCACACAAATATGCTCCATTCTGCCTTCTATTCCACTCAATTTTTGCAAAATATCGATAATATCTTCAATTTTTAATCCAGAAGCTATTGCCATAGCGATACTACACAATAGGTTCGCTATTTGAAATTCTCCGAACACATTGACTTGTATATTTGGAATTTTTTTGCCATAGCAACTTAAATCAAACACAACTTTATTTAAGAATTCATTGATATTATACGCATATATATCGTTATTATTGTTAAATCCAAAGGTTATAACATCATTGTGTAACTGAGCCAGTGATTTATATACATACTCATCATCCTTCGAAAATACCGCTTTTCCGGCTTCAATTTCTGTAAATAATTTCTTTTTGGACTCAAAATATAGATCTTTCGTTTTGTGATAATCCAAATGATCAGTCGCCAAATTTGTAAATCCAATTACTTTTAATTTTACGCTATGCAAACGTTTTTGATCCAAAGCGTGACTTGAGGCTTCAAAAGCAAAATGTGTTACATTTGTTGATTTTAAAAAACACAATATTTGATGTAGATTGACACAATCAGGGGTTGTTAGCGGTTGAACGTGTATATCAGTCCTTTTTTCCCCATTCACAAAGAGGCCATTAGTTCCAAGATTTGCAGAGAATAAGCCTGTATGCCTCCATATTTCTGATAAAAAATGAATAACAGAGCTTTTCCCATTTGTTCCAGTTACAGCAACACAATTTTCAGGGGCTTCCTTATAAAAAAAAGCAGCAATTTTGGAAGCTGCTAATTTTACATTTTCTTTCAAGTTAATATTACCTGGAATTATTATTGCTGAAGCTCCTTTTTTCAAGGCATCATCTATATAATTGCAATCCAGTGCTAAAAAAATATCTCCACTTTCAATATTTTTTGAATTTAGACACACCTTTTGCATTGGCTTAAAGTTTTTTATAGAGTATCGTTACATTGGTTATAGAATACGCCATATTTGGCTTTTAGTGGGCAAAATTATGATAATATCATTACTACTTATTTTATTGTCATGCTATCTCGCTTTGAGAAAGTTGCAAAGAAAATCCTGCGCAGTTATAAGCGTTTTGTTGCTTCCATTCGTCAAGTTATACATAAAAAAGAGAATACGAGATAATCTTGAAGATCCTGAAAGGTGTGATGAGCGGTTGGGAATACCATCTAAAGAACGACCCGAGGGAGATTTGGTTTGGGTACACGCAGTTAGTGTCGGAGAAACATTATCTGTTATTCCGTTCTTGAATATAATAAAGAGTATTCATGAAAATGTAACAATTCTATTTACAACAACAACATTAACTGCAAGAAATGCTGTAGAAAAAAGGCTGGGCGATAAAGTAATACACCAATTTATGCCTTTTGATGTTTACTTTTGGGTAAAAAGATTTGTGCAATATTGGAAACCCAATATAGTATTTTTTGTTGAATCTGAGATTTGGCCAAATGTTCTGTTTTACCTAAATAAAGAGGCAATTCCTGTTTATCTATTAAATACAAGAATTTCGCATAAAACATTGGATCGTATGTTCACCCTTCAGAAATATTTCAATGTTATGCCGTATAAACATTTCAAAGAAGTGTTTGTTCCATCTGAAGAAGTTGGGAGGTATGTCAGACGTCTTGGAGCTCCTAATGCTACACTTTTACCCAACATGAAAATAATATCTGATAAATTGCCGTGCACAACAAATGATGCAATAACTACAAAGGGCATGATAAACGGAAGAAAAGCTTGGCTAGCTGTGAGTACTCACGAAGGAGAAGAAGAAATCGTTATAGATATTCATAAGGAATTGAAAAATAAGTACAGCAATCTTTTAACAGTTATAGCTGCAAGACATACCGATAGAGTTCCAGAAATTATAGAAATATGTAATACGGAGGGACTAAGTTACTCTCTTTATTCAGATGTTTTTGATGAAGGGGATCCGATTGAAACAGATATCTATATAATTGACGCTATGGGAGTGCTGGGAATGCTGTTTGAAAACATAAGTACGGTCTTTGTAGGAGGAAGTCTTATAAAAGGAACCGGCATCGGTGGACACAATGTCATAGAACCAATCAAATTTATGTGCAATGTTGTTACAGGGCTCTATACAGATAATTTTAGAGATCTTTATGATTACCTGAAAGAATCGTGGACAAAAGTGCAAGGGAAACCTGAATTGCTCGAATTTGTTTCGAATTCAATAACTCATTACAACAAAAAATCCTGTAAATTGGACATGGCGCAATACAAAATGCAGTGGACCAAAGCAGCTACCAGAATATCAAGGGCAACTTTCCGCCACTTGGGCAGCAACAGCAGACGTAGGTCCATGTATTCCCAAGGTTAATACAATGTGAAGTTCATACTATATGGTTCCATCTGCTTCTGCGAACGCAGGAAACAGAAATCTGATTTAAAAAGGGTTGTGTTATAAGACATTCAACAATCTATTCCTTATCATTATTATGCACAACAGGTACACAAAAAAAGCCGTGCAGATAACTACACGGCCCATGATGATTCTGTGACAAATGTATTTGTATATGAAGAAAAAGCCTCTTACTTTATTACCTGTAAATTGACA
>JAISOC010000053.1 GCA_031275915.1 Holosporales bacterium
TTGTGTCTCACAAACATCCCCCATTAGGCAATTTTGAAATCCGTGAGTTATTTTAACGTTTTTGAATAAACCTGTGAGGTCTTGTTCAGATTCAACTATCACAGATTGCGTATATTCAGATTTTCCAACATATTGACTGTCTTTTTTCCCGCATTTATCAAAAAGCACTTTTTGAACAGAGCCAACGCATTTTTTGTTAAATTCCAATTGTGATTCACATAAAACTTTCAACAATTGCTCTAATCTTTTTTCTTTTTCACCTTCCTCGATTTGGTCTTTCATGCTATACGCTGGAGTATTTTTTCTCTTACTATATTTAAATGCATAAAAAAGGGAGAATTTTATTTTTTTAACTAAAGCCACTGTGTCAAAAAAATCAGATTCTGTTTCTCCAGGAAATCCAACTATGAAATCTGAAGAGAAGGATATTTCCGGACAAATTTCCTTAAACTTTTCCAATTTGGAGATATATTCTTCAACAGTGTGTCCCCTATTCATGAGTTTTAATATCCTATTACTACCAGATTGCACAGGAATATGTACAAAAGGAGGTATGATCTCCTTGAATTTGCTGTGAATTTTCATTAGATCGTCTGTAAAATCTTTTGGATGAGAGGTTGTGTACCTCAATCTTTTTAGTCCTTTAATCTGAACTACATTCTCCAAAAGCTGCTCAAGCCTACATCCATTGTAGTTATATGAATTAACATTTTGTCCAATCAGAGTTATTTCAATTGCTCCTTTGTCTACGAATTTTTTGGTTTCTTCGACAATATCAGTTGGGGGTCTGGAATATTCTGGGCCTCTTGTGTATGGCACCACACAGTATGTGCAAAAATTATTACATCCTTCCTGAATGCTCACAAATTCAGAGAAAAAAGAGCGTGTTGATTTACAACAGCTTTTAAATTTTTCTCCTTTTGAAAGTGAAAGATCAACCACTCTCTCAGAAGCCTCAATATATTGAGGAAGATTGTGATACATGTGTGGTCCGAACACTATATCGATATTCTTGTTATTTTTCAAAATATTGATACCTTCTGCTTGTGCAACACATCCTCCAACCGCTATAACTTTGGAATCTTTGTTTTTGACCCTTCCTATATCAGAAAACAACTTCGAAACCGCTTTCTCCCTAATATGGCATGTATAAAATATAACAATATCAGCTGAATTAATATCAGGAGCTTTTGTATATCCCGAATTTATTAATATGTCTTCTATTTTTCTAGAGTCATATATATTCATTTGACATCCGTATACTTGTATATAAAAAGTCTTCATGTCATCTCCACTTCAAATTTATATGAATTATGTTTCTTACAAAGAAAAGAACACTATTTTATAAGGCTATGGTAAAATCTCTTTGCCTTATGAATATACACCTTTTTTATGCCAATAAAGATATATAACTGCGATGACGATTTAAAACATATGCAGGCAGCATGTGCACTCTCCAAAAATGTATTGGATTTTATAGAACAGCATGTGCAAGCGGGAATTTCCACTGAGGAGCTAAACGATTTATGCCACAAATTTATTGTAGATAACGGAGCTATTTCCGCAACTTTGAATTATAAAGGATTTCCAAAGTCAGTGTGTACGTCCGTAAATAATGTTGTGTGTCACGGTATTCCTGGAGCATATAGATTAAAAAACGGAGATATTATTAATATAGATGTAACTGTAATTCTTAATGGTTGGTTTGGAGATACTAGCAGAACTTTTATTGTAGGAGAGGCCACTAATCTTGCAAAAAAACTTGTTGAGACTGCACAAAAAGCTTTAGAAATAGGCATACAAGCTGTTAAACCTGGAGGATTTTTTGGGGATATCGGAAAAGCTATACAGACATATGTTCAATCTCTGGGCTTTTCAGTTGTACGAGATTATTGTGGACATGGCATAGGCACAAGCTTTCACGAGGAACCAATGGTGCTTCACTATAACAGTGACAAAAATGGAGAGATGATATTACCGGGCATGTTTTTCACAATAGAGCCAATGATAAATGCTGGTTTACATAAAACAAGGGTACTCTCCGATAAATGGACAGCAGTCACAGTTGATAAATCTCTTTCCGCTCAATTTGAACACACAATAGGGGTCACAGAGAATGATGTGCTCACTTTAACGAAATAAAACGAAAGTTCTTGGTAGGTTTGAGTTACTGGTATAAGTTCCTTTGTTAAAAAGTTGAATTCATCTGCATTTCAGTGGAAATACGACGCCTCTAACACCTTCCACAGGTTCATAGAGGTTGGGACATTTATCAAGAACCACACCTTCAATTGCCATCACTTCTCGTTCAGTTTTCACTATTTCACCAAGTAAGCTGCGTATTCCTTCAAGAAGCTTCATAGTCATATAGTATTGCACACCGGCATCGCCGCTTTCTGATTTCATACTCAATTTTGCCCATCTAATTTCATTCTTTAATCTATCCTTATGTGCCAAATTGGAGTTGGGATCTGTGTCCAATTGAGCCAGATTCAATTTCACATGTATATCACTATCAAGTTGGACATTGTGTATTTCAATTTGTTCTTTAAGTTTTCCAACTTTCTCATGTGTTGTCTCAACCATTTTTAAGCCATTGTCCAACAGATCATTTAATCTCGTTTCGAAATCAGTTGGAAAATTTTTGAGCTTCAAACAATTGTTATATAGATCTGAAGCAGCCTTTTGTACAGTACATTGCTTACTCAAAATTCTTTTAACTTCTACTTCTCTCTGAGTTTCTCCCACAATAAATCTTCCACTGGCAGTTGCTCCAGAAGCCATACACAAGAAAGATGCTGTAACTATGAACAAATTCTTCATAACAAAACACAGAAAAAATATAACATAATTACAGCATCTCAGATGTGTACCTCTTCGTCAAGCCTTATTCCTTACTTAGCTCAGTAGTTTTCAAATTTAGTTTATCAGCTTGACTTCTTGTCTTTCATTTTACGATAGCTTTTACAAAATGTTTTTTACCAGAGCATATGGTGCAACTTTCCTTGATTTCATATTTTATGGAAGTTACAGTTTCTCCAGAGATTTTTATAGCTCCTCCCTCTATTAATTTTCTAGCTTGAGTCATACTTTGAGCCAGTCCAGTTTCAAAAACTATTTTATCTATTTGTGTTCCTCTTTTAAATTTAAAGGTTTTTAGATCCTCAAATATTCCAGAGGCAAATCCAAACAAAGAATCAACAGTTTGTTTTATTGAATTTACTTCATCCTTTGAATGCACAAACGATGTAATAGAATCAGCTAATTTAATTTTTGCATCATTAATTTGTTCTGTTCCCACCATTGATTGGTACTTCTCTATTTCTGAAAGATCAATATCAGTGAATATCTTCATCAGTTTACATACGTCTTTGTCATCAACATTTCTCCAATATTGCCAAAAATCAAAGGGACTGGTTTTCTCAGGATTGAGCCAAATAGATCCACCAGCCGTTTTTCCCATTTTTTTTCCTTCTGCATTTGTAAGAAGTGGGATTGTCATTCCATAGACTTCTTTGTCTTTTATTCTTCTCACAAGATCAACTCCAGATATTATGTTGGACCATTGATCGGCCCCTCCTATCTGCATAACACAGTTCTCGTTTTCGAAAAGGCACAGAAAATCATACGCCTGAAGAAGAGCATAGTTAAACTCGAGAAAACTCAGATGTTGTTGTCTTTTAAGTCTTTCACTAACACTGTCCATAGTGAGCATCTTATTAACTGAGAAAAAACGTCCATAATCACGTAAAAATTCCAAATAATTGAGTTTTGAAATCCATTCGTTGTTGTCAACAAATTTCACATTCCCCACAAGTTTTTGCAGATTTTTCATTATGGAATTTATGTTATCTGTAATAACACTATAGTCCAACATAGATCTTGATTCGTCTTTCCAAGTTGGGTCCCCTATCTTTGCTGTTGCTCCTCCACAAAGAACTATAGGATTATGTCCAGCATCTTTTAGTTTTCCAACAAGCTTTATCCAAAGTAAATGTCCAACATGAAGACTATCAGCCGTGGGATCAAATCCTATGTAAAAAATCACGGGTTGACCTAAATTAAAAAGATCATCTATTCCCTTATGATTAGTCGCTTGGTAAATAAACCCTCTTTTAAAAAGATCAGATAAAATCGAATTTGAGAAACAAAAAGACATAAAAATCCTGATAAATGGTGCCCTCGGGGAGACTCGAACTCCCATGCTCAAAAGAACGGCAGATTTTGAGTCTGCTGCGTCTACCAATTCCGCCACAAGGGCAAACATACTGGCAATTCTACCAAAGCTCATTCAGAAGAGAAAGAGTTTTGACCTATCTTACCTCCTGTTTCATGAAAAGCTTTTGCAGATTACAATGATTAAGAGATTTTGTTA
>JAISOC010000057.1 GCA_031275915.1 Holosporales bacterium
TACTTTTAGCGAACTTTATTCAATGTTATTGCTGAAAAAGACCATGAAAATAAAATATGAAACTGAGATTATCCGAGACAGTTTCAAATTCTGACACATCTTTCGGAAAAAATTTTCCAGAAATTAACATACTTTTAATCTTTTTATGATAAGCTGAAGCTATGCTGACGCATAGATGAAGGGGTGAGCACGAGCCCCCAAGGTGGCGGGCGGGGGCTAGGGATGGGAAAAAATAACACAAAAAGGTTAATTTTCCGTTAACAAGTGGGAACTTTTTTTCAAAAAAATTTTCCCAGAAATGTATTTTTTGCATAAAACTTGCGCATATTGTTACATGTTTCGCAAGGATTTCCATACTGTTGGGATTGACAATCAAATTTAGAAGTTCTAATTGCCAAACCTTATCTTCTATAAACACTGTTAGAAGTAGCGTTAGCGAACGATAGTGAGCAAGCGTACACTCCTATATATATACCTTCTTTTCCCCTACAGTATATTTCCTTTTTGGAACGAGAAAGAGAGAACCAGATTGTGAGGCACTTTGTCAAGGTGGAGAGCGTAGCGGACCTTGACAAAGGCTGGCCGAACAGTCGGTACAATGGAGTTCCTCCAAAAAGGAAGAGTACTGAAGGAACACAAGACCTTGTAGATAGAACT
This sequence comes from Holosporales bacterium, assembly GCA_031275915.1. GTDB lineage: Bacteria > Pseudomonadota > Alphaproteobacteria > RUG11792 > RUG11792 > JAISOC01. Next base: position 658 of record JAISOC010000057.1, read on the forward strand.
TATACATTTAGTTGTCAGTTCCCATACTGTTCCACATTAAATTGAAGTTGAATGCTATTCGCCGATTTTATTCACTATTGAGTGAGCCCATTTGCTAATGCTTCCTGCTCCGGCAAACAATAAAAAATCTCCAGTGGAGAGTTTTCCGCTCTCTATTAGATTTACGATCAAATCTTCAAGCTCTTTTTCGTTATTTATAAAAAATGTGTTTTCAATTGCAGAGAGAGCAATAAAAAGATCATCCGATGTTAGTAATCCAGAATCTGAGTCATCTGCCTTGTATACAGGAGTTATAATTCTCATATACGGTTTGGATAGGATTTTTACAAACTCATCAAATAAATTATTTAATCTTGTAAATCTATGAGGTTGAAATATAACAGCAATCCTTTTTTCAGTAGCTTGATGTGCTGAATCCAAAACTGACTCCAGCTCAGTTGGATGATGAGCATAATCATCAACGACTTTTACACCTCCCTTTATATTCCCGATGTATGTAAATCTTCTGTTGACTCCTGTAAAGCCAGCAAGCGCCATTTTAACAATTTCAATATCTATATCTAATTCTTTGGACATAACAACTGCAGCCAGAGAATTTTCTATATTGTGATTCCCTAACATTGGGATTGAGATATCCCTAATAATTTCCTCTTTCCCATTTCTTATAAGGATGTTAAATGTTGAACCTTGCGATGTTTTTTTAATATCTATTGCTCTATACATGGCTTCAGGGTCATCTATAGAGTATGTGACAATTCTTCTATCACTCACTCCAGATACAACTTCTTTAATATTTTGATCATCCACACACACGATACAACATCCATAGAATGGAGTATTTTTAATGAAATCTTTAAATGCATTTTTTAAATTCTCAAAGTCTCCATAGTAATTGATGTGTTCACAGTCTATGTTTGTTACAATTCCAATTGTTGGGAAAAAATGCGTGAAACTACCATCAGATTCATCTGATTCAACAACAGCCCAATCTCCTTTCCCGAGTTTTGCGTTAGTATTGTATGAGTTTATAACACCTCCGTTTACGATTGTTGGATAAAAAGAGGCCATTTCCAAAATTACTGCACATATGGCAGTAGTAGTGGTTTTGCCGTGCGATCCAGCAACCACAATTGATTTTTTAAATCTAATGATTTGAGACAACATTTCTGCCCTGGTTATCACAGGTATTTTTAATTTTTTGGCATACAAGAGCTCAGGATTATCCTGCTTTATGGCAGAGGAATAGACAACCACATCAGCTTCCCCAACGTTCTTTTCTTCATGACCATCAAAAACTTTTATCCCTAATTTCTCCAGGCGCTCGGTATTTGCTGAACGCGTTCTATCAGAACCCTTAACAATATATCCCATGGATAGCATAATCTCAGCTAATCCACTTACTCCTATCCCCCCAATTCCAACAAAATGTATAACCTTGTTGTACCCAAATGTTTCAAACACAATTTCAACTCTATTTATTGGCAAGACGCCACTGACTCATGTATTATACATGCCTAAATCAGAGAAACTATGCATTTTATTCGAAGAGGTGGTGTCTCTGGTTGGAAGATGAAAGTAAAAAATTCATTGGTAGAATCCAAATTATATATGTTAGACTTTTTGGGTGTTCCACGTTTTTGGACGCCATCAAGTATGCTTAAAAGTAATTTTTGTGTACACAATGACGGCATCAGGTTCATAGCAGCCACTGCTGCAGCCTCACTTGTGCTTATGATATTCTCCAGTACCCTGGCTTGTATTGGTATTTGTTTGACTCTCTTTTGTATTTTCTTTTTCAGGAGCCCGAAGAGAGTAGTGAACAGTGATGAAAATCTTATAGTTAGCCCGGCCGATGGTATTATATCAGCGATAACTTTAGAGGAACCACCTCAGGATCTAAACATAGGCTCTGATCAGCGGTATAAGGTGAGCATTTTCTTAAGTTTGCTCAATGTACATGTCAACAGGGTTCCTTTCTCTGGAACTGTGAAGCACATTTTGTACTATCCAGGTTCTTTTATAAACGCCTCCTTTGATAAATCCAGTGTTTTGAACGAAAGAAATACAATCGTAATTACGTTGCACAACAATCCAGAAAAAACAATGGCATTCACTCAGATAGCAGGAATGTTGGCGAGGAGAATTATATGCGACCTTCATGAGGGGCAAGAAATCAAGAAGGGAACCATATTTGGGTTAATAAGATTCGGCAGTAGATGCGATGTTTGGCTCCCAACTGGAGCTATTCCCAAAGTCATACAAGGCCAAACGATGACAGCAGGGGAATCCGTTATATCGGACATTTCAGATAAAAGAAAAACTCCCCCCTCTGGGAAAGTGATATGAAAGAGGGCCGCCTCACCACGCGTCCCCGGAAAATGGAAACGGTCACGAGTGCAGCCCCTATCGGTAATCCAGAGGACTTCTATGTAAGAAACTCTAGACTGTACCCTCTGCAGGCCAACAGGCATCTGCAGCCGGCCAACAGGCATCCGCTGCGGGCCAACAAGCATCAGCAGCAGGCCAGCACTTAGAAGCCGGCCAGCAGGCATCAGCCGCAGGCCAACAAGCTTCGGAAGTTGGCCAACAGCTACCAGCGTTGGCAGTGGGCCAACATACGCCCAGAGCCACCAATCCAGCAGCAACCACTCTCAAAACAGAAAATGCCATAATGCACCTCCTAAAAAAACCACTCAGGATGAGGATAATATGCTGACAACTCCGTTTCAACAACTTTAAATTTTATCCAGTTAGTTGAAAAATTAAAAAATTATCAACTGTTAATTGAAATATGAAACTGAGATGATCTAGGCAAGCTTCGAATTCTAATATATCTTTTCAAAAAAATCTCAAAATTAACGTACTTTTAATCTTTTTATGATAAGCTGAAGCTATGCTTAGGCATAGATGAGGGAGTGAGCACGAGCCCCCGAGGTGGTGGGCGGGGGTTAGGGATGGAAAAAAATAGCACAAAAAAGTTAATTTTCCGTTAACAAGTGAAGAAATTTTTGAATTTTTTTGGGATTTTGCTTTCAGAAAGCTTCCAAAAATGTATTTTTTTATACATTGCGCCAGGATTTTCCTGCTGTGCTTTGTGTGAAATCGTAAAGATTTGTTTATTTCACTCGCTGACGCAACTATTTGCAGGGCTATTTTCCAACACAAATTCTGGAGTTTGGAGTATATCATCAATACAAAAGGATAGATTCTCCAGAAGCTCCATAGTCACTGCTTTGTGTATACTAAACTGTCCATCCTGGATACGTCTTAGATTCTTGACATAAGCAACAGAACCGAGTTTGTTTGCTATATCTTCTGCAAGAGTTCTTATATAGGTTCCAGGGCTTACAGTTGCTTCAAAAACATACGAATTTACTGATGCTTGATTTAATAAATTCAGAGAAAAGATTGTGATAGGCCTTTCTTTAAGGTTTGGTTGACCTCCTGTTCTTGCTATTTCATATGCTTTTTTCCCATTTATTTTTACTGCTGAAAATCTATGAGGAATTTGCAAAATATTCCCTGTGAAATACTGAAGAACTGATAATATTTCCTCTTTTGAAGGACAAAAATCTGAGGTTTCTATGATGTTTCCCGTGATATCTCCTGTTTCTCTTTTCTCTCCAAAAAACACTTCAAAAATATAAGTTTTTTGTTCAGATTTAATATACGGAATAAGTTTCGTAGCACTATTGAAGGCTATTGGAAGAACTCCTGTTGCAAATGGGTCTAAAGTTCCGAGGTGACCCACCTTCTTCGCTCCCACTTTCCTTCCTATGATCCTCGTTATGAACGCTGAAGATTTACCAACAGGTTTATCTAAAATTATTATTCCTGGTTGGTTCATAAAATTTGACTCCCTTAATGTTTTGAAATTTTCTCCTAATTTCTATAGATATGTGTTTCTTGTATTTTGTATCTATCTCGGATTTTCTTGCGGAGTTTTTGTTATGAACAATGAACGATATTGGATTATCTCCTTCTTCTATGCTTTGTATGAGTTTGTCTAAAGTTTCTACATCTGCGTCTTTCGACAATTCCAGGTAAATTTTTTGTTTGTTTAAAATAGTTTCAATATCTTGAATGGTATTTGCTATTGTCCTTGTTGTTTCATTGATTTTCTTGATACTGACTTCAAGGATGAGGGTTCTTCCAGGAACAAGCATACCGGATGTTTGCTTAAACACATCTGGCATGACTGTTACCTCAAATGTGTTATCTTGGTCCGATATATTGATAAATGCATATTTTTGAGCGTTTTTGGAAAGTTTCTCTTTTTTGCTTATAAGTACTCCTGCAATTGTAATGCGTGCATTGGTGATTTTTGCAAAATCATTGCTTCTTGTGATACAAAACCTACCTAGAAATTGAGAATATACATCCATTGGGTGAGAACTCAGGTAGAATCCAATAGCACTTCTTTCCTTTTCTAATTTTTCCATCAGGGGCCATTCCTGGATGTTATCCATATCAACTTTATTAATACATACTTCCGTACTGAATAAAGATTTTTGAATGGTAGAGCTTGGTTCTGGTCTAGAAGAGAGTTTAGAGGAGTATGCAAGAACCTGTTTTCTATTACTATTAATGCAGTCAAAAGCTCCAGCCATAATGAGAGTTTCCATCTGTCTTTTATTCACAAATTTTTTATCCATTCTGTTAAAAAAATCTTGTATATCTTTAAATTTGCCGTTTTTTTCTCTTTCTAATATGATTTCCTTGCTGGCTGTGATACTGCTTCCCTTCATAGCTCCGAGAGCATATCGTATGTATTCTCCTTCTTTTTTAAATTCTGCAAGAGATAAGTTTATATCTGGAGGCAGAATTTTAATGCCGTTGGCTCTTGCATCTTGCACATACATTGCTATTTTATCAGTGTTTGTAATATCAAGGTTTAATGTTGCCACATAGAATTCATGCATATAATTGGCCTTGAGGTATGCGGTTTGGTATGAAATCAGGGCATATGGAGCTGCGTGTGATCTGTTGAATCCATACCCAGCAAATTTTTCCATTTGAGAAAAAATGATTTTAGCTATTTCTTCATTGACTCCATTTTTCTTTGCTCCATCAACAAAGGTTTTCCTGTGTTGCATCATTTCTGAGGCTTTTTTCTTGCCCATAGCTCTGCGAAGAAGATCAGAGGCAGCGAGAGTATATCCTCCCATGACCTGGGCTATTTTCATGACCTGTTCTTGATATACCATAACCCCGTATGTGTTTGATAAAATTGACTCGAGGCACGGATGCAGGTATGTCACATCCTCCTTCTTGTGTTTTCTTGCCAAATATTTTGGGATGTCATCCATAGGACCTGGTCTGTATAGAGAAATTAGAGCTATTAGGTCTTCTAATCTATCAGGCTTTAATTCTTGAATAACATCTCTCATGCCAATACTTTCGAGTTGGAATACCCCAATAACATTCACCTCCTGCAGGAGTTTGAATGTTTTTTCATCTTCAAGAGAGATTCTACAGATGTCTATACCTGCAAGATCTGAAGCCTGTTTCACGATTGTTAGAGTTTTAAGTCCTAAGAAGTCGAATTTAACTAATCCTGCTTTTTCAATGAATTTTAGATTGAATTGAGTAATGGCAATGTCAGATTCACCATCATTATATATTGGCACTACTTCATCTATTGGTTCACTGGAAATAACTACTCCTGCAGCGTGAACAGAAGCGTGTCTATACAGTCCTTCCAGTTGTAATCCTGTTTGTATCAAAAAGTTTACAGATTCATCTTCCTTCATCATATTTGGTAGCGTTGGTTCTATCTCCAAAGCTTTTTCAAGATCAACAGGATAAGAGGGATTAACTGGGATGAGTTTGCATATTCTATCCACTTTCAAAAATGGCATTTGTATAACCCTTCCAACGTCACGTAACACTACTCTTGCTTGCAAGGTCCCAAGAGCTATGATGTGAGCTACCTTATCCTTCCCGTATTTTTCCTTTACATATTCAATGACTTCATCTCTTCTATCTTGACAAAAATCGATATCGAAATCAGGCATAGATACTCTATCTGGGTTTAAAAATCTCTCGAAAATGAGAGAATATTTAATTGGATCCAGGTCAGTTATGCATAGGGACCAGCCAACAACAGATCCAGCTCCGGATCCTCTGCCCGGCCCCACAGGTATTTCGTTGTTCCTTGCCCACTGTACAAAATCAGAAACTATGAGGAAATATCCGCAAAATCCCATGTTTTTAATAACTTCATATTCATATTCCAGACGTTCCGTGTATTCTTTTTCAATTTCTTCTCTTTTTTTTGCATGATTTTCCTCATAGAGCATCACTTCTGCATCTATTCTTCTTTGTAATCCTTCTTGAGCATGCTTCTTTAGAATTTCTTCTTCTGAGCGATTAGTGCCATCGTTGAAACGAGGAAGCATTGGAGCTCTTGGTTCTGGCATAAAGCTACATCTTTTGGCTATAACAGAGGTGTTAATTACGGCTTCTGGAATATCTTTGAAAAGAGAAAACATCTCTTCAGTAGTTTTTACGTAGCAATGCGCGGATACCTTTCTTCTATCAGTTTGAGATACGTATGTTCCTTCAGAAATACACATTAAAATATCTTGGGTAGCATGCATGTCTTTTGTTAGAAAAAAGACTTCATTCGTGGCTACAAGAGGAACGTTATTATCCATGGCATACTTAACGAAAAAATCTTCTGTTCTATTTTCTTCTTCAACAAAGGTTCTGGATATTTCTATGTATAGATTGTCTTTGAATATAGAATGTAAATCATTCAGAAACTCTACTGCTATTGTTTGAAGATTTTGCAGATACAACATTCCAGCAGGGCCTTTGTATCCTCCACTCAATACTATTACTCCCTCATTGTAAGTTTTTAAATTCTCAAAAGTGACCGGATGATGATTATAGAAACAAGTCATTAATTTGAGAATATTTTGATATCCAGTTTTGTTTTTAGCAATAACCACTATGGGAGCGTATACGTCCTTGTATTGCATATCAATTTGGCAACCTACAATTGGTTGAATGCCGTTGCTAGAGCACTGAATTGAAAAATCTAAAACCCCAAACATATTATTGGTATCAGTTATGGCACACGCAGGGATCTCCCTCTCTTTGCACAGGGAAGTTAGATGACTAATCTTAACTGCTCCTTCGCAGATAGAATACGCAGTGTGTAATCTTAGATGTATGAATGAGGAATCTATTGGCATTTCTCGAAAGATACCCATTGTATTAGGTATTATATATCAAGATTATTTTTATGGATACGCCCAGGGACTATGGCACTATAGATTGAAATATCATGAAATAGATCACTAATGCGGGACAAAATATGCTCCATGAGATACGTATAACATGTTCTTGTTTATACCTCGGAAGAATGGCTCTTATCAGAATCATTATGACTATAATTGTTGTGATTTTTATAAACATACTAATATGTGGTGGTAGGAAGGATAATCCAGGAATCGAATGCCAACCTCCCAAAAACAAGAGTGATACTATGCTGGCGGAGAAAACAAGATTGATATATTCACAAAGATATAGCATTCCAAATAGCATTCCTCCATATTCTACGTAATTTCCAGCTATTATTTCAGATTCAGCTTCAGTGAAATCAAAAGGAGTTCGGTTCAATGTAATTGTGGATACAATAAAAAAAATAAAAAATACAGGAAACATAGAAATAATGAAGGGAACTGGTTTTTGGAGCTCCACTATGTCAATTAAGTTAAAGCTGTTGGTTAATAAGGCAACACATAATATTGACAAAACATATGGTATATAACTGGAGATTGCTTGAAAATATGCCCTAAATCCTCCAATTATTCCATATTTTGATCCAGATTCTGTTCCTATGATAATTTCCGTGAACGTGAAAATTGTGTGAAAAACTAGAATGTATAACAAACCAAATTTTGGATTAAAAATGTATAAATCTGAAGATATTGGTATCATTGTGATAGACATTAGACTACACAACATTAAAGCAACAATGGAGATTATCGAACGCTTCGAATATACAGATAACACTCCCCTCTTAAAGAAAAGTTTTAAAATATCCGCTATTGGTTGCATCATACCGAATGGACCTGTATAGGACGGTCCCAACCGTCTTTGTACTCTTGCTATAACTTTTCTTTCGAATAGAGATAGGTACGCAGCACACAACACACATATAGTGAAAACAATCAACACCTTAAAAACAAACAACACCGACCATTATGCTCCCAATATTCCATGGAAATCCTTGCATTGTTATCATAATTTTTGAAGATGAACAAGCTGACTTGAAGAGTTAAGTTGATATATTGAGGGATAAGGTGTTGTTAAATTGAATCTTCTATAACATTTATGAAGGCATTTTCAAGGGTGGGTTCTCCATCTCCTTTATATAAATTTTTGATATCATCTGGTGAACCAGCAGCTCTAATTTTTCCCTTGTATACGAGAGCTATATCATCACAATTCTCTGCCTCATCCATGAAGTGAGTTGTAACAATAACGCTAACTCCGTGTCTTACCATACTATTTATATGTATCCAGAATTCTTTTCTTGTAAGGGGATCAACTCCTGAGGTTGGTTCATCCAGAAATAGAACCTGGGGTTTATGCATAATGGAGCATGCGAGGGCTAGTCTCTGTTTATACCCCAAAGAGAGGACTCCAGTACTAATTTTTTCCATCTCTTCAAGATGAAATATTTTTAACATAAGATCTACAGCATTTTTTTGTTTTTTCCCTGAAAGTCTATAGGCTCCAGAGAAGAACTCCATATTCTGTCTCACAGAAAGGACAGGATACAGGGAGAATTTTTGAGCCATATATCCTATGTTCATTTTTGCATCGCTTCCCATGTTTGTGATATCTATGCCAACGATTTTTGCAGTTCCCTCATCCTGTCTCAAAAGTCCACACAATATTTTGAAGGTTGTCGATTTACCAGATCCATTTGGACCTAGTAATCCAAATATTTTTCCCCTTTTAACTGAGAATGATATATTATCAGTTGCTTTGAAATCTCCGAATTTTTTGGAGAGATGCAAGGCTTCTACCACATTTTCATCTCCCTCAAACATTGTGTTCTCCATGTATTCATCAATTGCTGATTTTTTGAGAAGGATTCCTCCAAGCATATCCACGCATGCATCCTCAAAATTTGGGGTGGTTCTTATGAATTCTTTGGAAATTTTGTCTGTGAAACCTGAAGATATGACAACTCTTATATCTTGTCCTCTTATCACAGAATCCTCTATATACTCCAATTCCATCAATTTATGAGCCTTCTCTCTCTTGTTAATTCCAACATCTTTTAGGAGAAATACCCTTGACTCCACATTTTTCATGGCTTCCTTTGGATTGCCTTCAAAAAGAATCTTCCCTTCATTAAGGAGTACAACATGGTCCAGGCTCTCTGCCTCGTCAAGATATGCTGTGCTCCAAATTACAGTTGTGTCTTCCTCAGCCAGCATATTATTCACCATTTTTATAAGTTCCATTCTTGATATAGGATCCACCCCAACAGATGGTTCATCTAGAATCAATATTTTTGGTTTTTTGAGAAGAGAACAGGCAAGACCTAGTTTTTGCTTCATACCTCCAGATAGGTTCCCTGCCAATCTATCTTTGAAATTTTCAAGTCTTGTAATTGAAAGAACGTTTTTGAATATATTCTCTTTTTCCTCTTTTTTCACACCCTGTAATTTTGCATATAGATTTAAATTTTCTATAACACTCAGTTCTTCATATAAACCAAATTTTTGTGGCATATACGACATATTTTTATGTAATTCTGAGATGGGCATATTGGAATTGCCAAAATAATTGATATTTCCACTATCCATGATCAAAATACCTGCAATTATTCTGAGGAGGGTTGTTTTACCTGAACCATCAGGACCTATAATTCCAACCATTGTGTTTCTTTTAATAGTGAAGAAGACATCATCGAGAGCTTTTATAGTTCCTCTGTTAAAAGTTTTCGAAATATTTTGTATTCGTATCATCTGTTAAATTCTTGAAAAGTACCTTTCCCTTTTTAGAGGGACTTTATTATATCAGATTATTTTCGTTTGCATGTCAAGGATTACTCAGTTTTTTCTTCAAAAAAAAATTCAATTTTTCATAAAATTTTTTCTTGTCATTATAAAATTTTGAGATACACTGGAAATAAGATGGAAAGCTTGAGGAGAAATTAAATGATTGAAAGAATCGTGTTTGAAGCAGGAAAGAATAATAATATTACCCCCCCCCCCCCCCCCCCCACGAAATAATATAACAATAATCAAAGCTGGCAGGATCATATCTTGCTTGGCGGTTGGAGTTCTCTTATCTACATCAAGTGTAAGAGGAACTGGAGCATCAGGGTTAATAGTAGAGGATCTTGATCTGCTTAGTGAAAGTGCAAAATTAGTTGAAGTGGCAGATACTCTTGCGGAGCTGATAAAAGGCTTGCCGCAGTACGATCTTGGTACAATTTTGGGGAATCTGTTACTAAATACACACGAAGTAGTAGTGACAAATGGAGTCGCAAAGCAGGGGTATACACTAGCCGATTTTAAGGCGATAGCAAGTGATCTAACTAATGGTGCAACTGGTGCAACTTTCAGAGACTGGATACAAATAATAGAGATCAATGGAAGACAAATAAATTTATCACTAACAGATAGCACTGGTGGACGTTTCCAGAACACACACACAATAAAAGCAAACGACACAATATCGCTGGCAGCCGATGCTTTTGGTACAGTATATGAAGTTCCGTACTTTTCAGCACTACATCAAGTATGTCTCCCAAATGTAAACGCAATAGGAGATGATGCATTTGCTGGGACTGCAATACAAAGACTCGAATTGCTGTCGTATACGGGTGGAGAGCAGAGCGATGGAATGACTCCGTTTGGGAATATGAATCAGCTGGAAGAACTGTGTGCTCCAAAACTTTTTATTGGGGCAGGTGGAGCAACAATCATCAGTGCAAATTCGCCTTCATCAGCAGAAGGAAAACCAGGATTCAGCAAAATCACAATTAAAGGTTTTGCTGGAGATACTCCAACATTGGGTTCTAACAGTTACATAGATGGTGTACAAGCTTTATTTAGAGATCAGACAAATCTATTTGAACTTAAGCTTATAGATGGTTGCCCGGCTGTGCTTCCAGAAAATACTTTTAATGGATGCGAGAGACTTAGACATGTAGATCTCAGCAATGTGAAAGAGCTGAAAGGAGGGGCGCTGGTAGACACCAGGAATTTGGAGAATCAAACGCTGCACTTGCATGGGATGAAAGGCAAGACTCTTACAAACAGCTCGATTAAGGAGCTGGTGTTAGAAGTCCATGAGCAGGATAGTGATAACATTTCGCCATACTGGACAATGATGGTTGAAGGTGCTTTTGCAGGTTCGCACATCGAGAGTTTAACGCTCTCGTCACAATATCCTTTAAACATTTGTTGGGCAGAATATGATTCTGGAACAACAGTGCATACCTATCATAGTACACTTTCTGGCATGGCGTGTCTCAGGAGATTGCATGTTAAAAGCGTGTTGTATTCAGCAGTTTCGAGCGATCCTGACGGTACAGGCCCATACCATGGAAGAGGATCCTACAGCCTAATAACGGGAGGATGGTTTTTTGGCGAATCTGCAGAATGGCAGCCGTATCATATAGATCTCACTTTAGAAGGAGGTGCACTAAACATTGAAAATGGCGGCTATGATGTTGCAACACGGAGATGGCGTATAGAAACAGACGTAGATGTTGATCCGACCCCAGTATACACAATAAATGAGAAAGGTCGGGCATTGATATTCAAAACTGTCACTGTGATTGGAGGACCGCTCACTAATGTTGTTGCACACACAGGCAACGGTTATAACGTCGTTGTTGATAGTAGTACTTAAAGAGAAAAACTTGGGCCTCAAAAAATAATTTTGCGGCTCAATTTTGCGATATCCCCCACGATTTCTCCCAAGGTGCGTGGGGGTCCAGATTATTGAGATGAAAGAATGCACCAAGGGGAGTGTGAAGTGGAGGATAAAATGATTAAATTTAAGACATTGTGGGCTGGTTTAACAGCATGGGCATCTTTCAGTGTGTGTAGTGCTTCAGGGCTGTTGGAACAAATGGAAATAGCAAGTGATGGCCAAAGAGCTTTTTTAACGGTAGAGGAAATTAAAGATTATGTTGGAAATGCAAAAAATGAGATAAAAACTGAAGTTAATAATGCATCTTACAACATAAACAATGCTGTTGAAGGAGTACAAACAGCAGCATATGCTTTAAATAATACAGTTACTGAAATAGATGGAGAAATCGATAAACTAACCATAACAATTGGTGACATAAACACAGCGGCTGGTAGCATAACTTCAGGAGTCACCACGCTACAAGAAACTATCAATAACTTAGACACGACCGTCAATTACTTAGACGATGTAATTAAAGATCATCTTGACGGTGTCCAAACGGCAATCGAAACAAAAATCGATGGTGCAGTCACTACTATAGGAGGACAGATTGGTGGTGCAGTCGGTACCATAGAATACAAGGTTGATGGTGCGGTCACTGCTATAAATGCAGCGACTGGAACAGCAGTTGGTGGTGCAGTTGATACTATAAATGCAGCGACTGGAACAGCAGTTGATGGTGCAGTTGATACTATAAATGCAGCGACTGGAACAGCAGTTGGTGGTGCAGTCACTGCTATA
>JAISOC010000068.1 GCA_031275915.1 Holosporales bacterium
TTTAAATGTATAGAGAAGGGTATCAATTCCTCTTTCTATGTAATTAAAATTACTTTGCAATAGTCTGGTAGTTTTACCAGCATTCATTGCAGAATAGTAAAAATATAATTTAGCCATTGAGAAGCCACCTATAATCAAAGAACATATGCAGATTCTATTTCAAACTCATCTTTTTATCTATATAAACCTACTACATGTATAGTCCCGGCATGAAGTAACGTGGGTCTTTAATAAACCTACCTGGTTCTTTTATTCCTTTGGAAAAGCCCGTGTAAACTTGATCTTGAAAGATTGGGTATTGTTTGGTATACAGACAATCACACGTACGTCGTGCGTCTCCTCTATTTTACAACTGTATTTGAAGCTGTAGAACCCTTTTCTCCATATTTTGTACTCTTCACAGTTTATCATACTATCATACTTCGGGACGATACAGTTAGGTGCGGCTCAAATCTCTCACGCACTGTACCAAAAAAATCCAAATTCAATTAAGAGTTATTTCAAGCAGTACCACAGAGATTTAATATATTATTAGATCTGGCCAGTCCTTTAACTTTTATTGTTTACTTTCTGGGAAGTTTTGCTAGATGCGAAAACTACTCCAACTTCAGACAATAGTTTGAGAACTCTATCAGTTGCAGCTGCTCCCACTGACATCCAATATTTTACTCTATCAACATCAATTATAACTCTCTCTTTGTTTTCTTTTTCTAGCAGGGGATTATAGGATCCCAATCTCTCAACAAACCTCCCATCTCTTGGAGCTGTGTTCTCAGCAACAACTATTCTATAAAATGGACGCTTTTTAGCTCCACCTCTTGCTAATCTTATTTTTAAAGCCATTCTCTTTACTAAAGTACCGTTAAATCATTCGAATGCTGCTATCATACCACATAATGTCTCTGTCTTTAAATGGTTTTCAAAATTCATGGATTTTATAATACTTGCTGGAGGAAACAGCACACGAATTAACTCATCCATTCCAAAGATTTTTCAAGAGATAGCAGGAAAACCGTGCATATCGTATGTTATAGACTGTTGCCTTGAAATAACCTCTCCTCAAAACGTAATAGTTGTAACTAAGCAGGAGTTCGCAAATCATGAATTGTTTAAAGGTCTGCAGATTGCTATTCAAAAGGATCCCCTTGGTACTGGAGATGCTCTTAAGTGTGCCATTCCTTTTTTGAAAAATGAAAGTGTTGTTGTTGTGTGCGCAGACACTCCCCTTCTGCTCTCAGAACATTTCAACCAACTCTTGCTCTCTGAAAAAGAGGCGTCTTTGATAGCTATGAGATTGCCAGATGAACTGATTCATATGCAGTATGGAAGAATTATAGATGGGAAAGTGGTTGAATATAATGAAATCCCTCTTGAAGAGAAAAAAAATAATTTGGTAAATAGCGGAATTTATAAATTCAACACAAATTTTTTGAAAAGCAACATTGATAGGTTGTCCAATAACAATTCCAAGAACGAATACTATATAACGGATATTTTACAGAATTCTAAGACAGAAATTTTTATCAGCGATGATTATTGGACTTTTCACGGAATAAACACACAAGAAGATTTAGTGAATGCAGAAAAGATTATGCAAGATAGATTACGCAAGAAGATGACACAAAATGGAGCGAGATTACTTGATCCAGATACAGTATATTTCTCAGCTGCAACCCTCATAGAAAAGGATGCCATTGTTGAACAGAATGTTATTTTCAAGGGAAGGGTTACCGTGAAATCTGGAGCAATTATTAAGGCTTTTTCGTATATCGAAGACTGTGTAATTGAAAAAGGTGCCAAAATTGGACCCTTTGCCAGAATAAGAGGAAATTCCAATATAGCTGAGAACTCTGAGATTGGAAATTTCGTTGAAATCAAAAGCTCAATTATTGGAAGGGATAGCAAGGCAAAACACCTGGCATATATTGGAGACTCAGAGGTTGGAGAATCTGTAAACATAGGAGCTGGGACCATAACCTGTAATTATGATGGAGTAAGAAAGCACAAGACTGTGATCAAAGATAAGGTTATGGTTGGAGCAAATTGCTCATTGGTAGCTCCTATCACTTTGGGAACAGGAACAGTTGTTGGAGCTGGAAGCACTATCACAGAGGACACCAAGGAAAACACATTGGCCATCGCAAGAGCACGACAACAAAACAAGGAAACTAACCCAAATGGAAAAACAGAATGATATCATAAGCCCGTGCACTCTACTTGTCGCTGCACAGCAGATGGAGCTAGCGGGCTTGGAGAGGATGAATTTTTTGATGTTTACATTTCTTTAAGGCCAGCGAGCTTAAATTTCGGTGTTTCCCCTATTTTAGAGTTATCAATTTCCATAAATACCATAAACTTAACACCCGGGGAACATTTTTCAATAAACTGATAAAAGTTTTCTGCCTCAATGTAATATTGGTAGTATTCGTTGAAATCTTTTGGATATTTAATTAATTTTCCATTTGGATCACTGGCTTCGGCTTTCGTTGCTTTTATAAAACTACAGCTTCGATTTTGTTCTATGCTAAGGTTGTACCCTGGTTCAAGCGCTTCCAAAAGCTTGGCAGGCTTTGGATACAACCAAATCGATTGTTGTGGACACTCAATCAAATCTAAAATAGTAGGTTTATTATACTCTTTCAAAAATTCTTTATGTTTTTTCAAGAATTTTTCAAGTTCTTCATGTTCTTTCACTGTATCTAGTTCTACTTGTATACCTAAGCAAGGAAAGACTTTTCTTTCAATATAGTTAGCAATTCGCCTTTTTTCTTCGTTACCTATTTCTTTCTTTTCCTCAAAAATAGTTAGGGGCTGTCCTAGATAAGGAAAATAATCTAGGATGGAGTAATGAGAAAAAGCAAACTAAGCAAACAAAAACAGAAGAAGTTGGTGGAATATTTTGTTGTAGGAGCTACTGCAAGAAGTACTTCAGAGATACTTAACATCAACAAAAACACAGTAG
>JAISOC010000034.1 GCA_031275915.1 Holosporales bacterium
AAACGCAATTTTATCAGCGTACGGTACGGTAAATTCTTCTATTCCGAGTTTTATATGTTGCAGATTAGTTATCTGAATACCTATATATGGATTCACTCTATACAGTATGTTTTTTCCATTGCCATCCTTGGAGAATTTTTCCATAATCCCGAGCTCTTTGAAAGGAACACTTCCAAATTCGTTTACGGTTTTCTCCGTGGGATCTGGCAATCTTCCATCTGTGGCAATAAAATATGCCCCCAAGGCATTGATAATAATGTTGCAATGTTCTTGGGTTCTTCTGGTCCTGTCTATAGTGGTGAATAAAGCAAGTTGGGTCATACATATACTTGATACTATTCCTATTATCAAAAGACTAATCGCAGTCTCTATTAGTGAAAACCCATTGATATAGCCTCTATTTTTCATCTAATCTCGGCATGCTTCTGTGTGTTTTGGAATACCAACTCAGCTTATCATAAAGATGTATGGCTTTCTATTTTTTGTGCTATCATGTGGCGGAGTAGTATTTGCCGCGTGTGTTTTTCTGCTTATGTTTGAGAGATTTCTGTTATGGTTTGGCCTTGTTATATTTGCCACAAGCTCATTTGCTTTAGAACAAAAGAAGGACACAGGAAGTGATAGGCAGACTACTGGAGATAAGAAAAAACGTGTAAACAACGAGAATGGTTTACTTTTCTTTTTGGAAAGTGCGATGGCAAATAACAAGGACATACTCATAGCACAAAGCGAATTGAAAATATCCCATGAGAATTATAACTTGGCTGTAGCCAGTTTTAAGCCGACAGTTGAAGCTAATGTCGGATATGATATCGGCCACGATAATAGGTGGAATTCAACATTTGTTCCAGCAGAAGAAAATTCTGGATACCCTAAAGGAACTAACATGGCAAAAATGAGAGACACTTCAGAGCGTTCTAGTGTCAAGAAAGCCGGTGTGATTGCTAAGTATAACATTTTTAGAGGAGGAGCAGATAATGGAGCTCTTGAAGAAACAAACGCTGCAATAAAAGCACAATGGAGTGAATATGAAGCTCTTAAGCAGAAAGTTTTGTGTTCTGTTACGACTGTATATTTGGAAATATGCGCAAAACAAGAAGAAATCAAGCATATCAAATCTTTGTTGGATGTAAGAGTTGATGGTATGAAAATGGTGACAGAGAAGTATAATTCAGGAGAAGAAAAATACGTTAGTGTTATGCAAGCTAAAGCTGCATGTGCGGAAACAGAAGCTCAGCTCGCAAAAGCTGAGGCTGAAGATAAAGCCCTACGTGCTCAGCTTAAGGAGCTTACAGGAGTCCTTGTGCCACTCCATCTAATAGCTCCTGAGAAATTGTTTAATACAGATATGAAAGAACCTCAGGCAATAGATTTGGCTCTTAGGCAAAATCCGCAGATAGTGGCTAGCACAGATAAGCTAAGAGCGGCTAAGGAGGCTGTCAGAAAGCCTAACTCCAGTATGTGTCCATCAATAGATTTAATATACAAATATGATCAATCTGTAGATTCTGCTCATAAAAAAGGAAGCAACTTAGATCCACGAAGGCACCGAGGCAACGCTGTTGGAATAAGTATGACAATCCCCATGTATGACGGAGGTGTTGGGAGAGCCAAAAAAAGACAGGCTGTTGAAAATGTTGTAAAAGTGGCCAATGAAAGGAAAAAAGCAATAGAGGAAACAAAGGCGGGAGTGGTAAAAGTATGGTCTGAAAAGCAAGCTGCACAACAGAATTTAGATAGTACTAAAACTGCAATAGAAGCAAGACAACTTGCCTTGCATGATACAGAGGAGGAATACAAAGCTGGAATTAAAGTCATGAACGATGTCTTGGAAGCGCAGCAAAAGCTTTTTGAGGCACAATTTGCCAATGTCCAAGCTCAAAAAAATTATTATGTAAGTCAGTGCAATGCTTTAGCTTTAATTGGAAAGATGACTCCAAAAGATCTGAAACTCAAAGCACAGGAATTTGATTACAGAGAACACAGTGAGAAAACTAAAGAGAAAGTGGTATAACACAGGGAGGCATTGAAATATGAAGGAGTTTGACAAAAATAACAGAAGTGATGAAATGAGCATGGAAGACATCTTGGCGTCCATTAGAAAATACGTAACGAATGGAGATGGCAATGACTCTCAGCAAAATGAGCAACCACAACAGGATGCTGCCCCATACGTGAATGGTGAAGAAATCGTAATAGATCTGGAAAAGTCGCAGGTTACAGATCAAAAAGCAGATGAGTCCATGTTATTGAATGAACATGTCACAGAAAATTCTTCAAAAGTAATATTTTCAGAATCAACTTCGAATATAAATGTTCCGGTTAATCCATTTGGAAAATTAACGAACGCGTTAAAATCATATGGACATCCAAAAGAGCAAAACAGACAACCTGAATATTTAACAATTGACAGATTTTTGAGAGATTTGGCTATGCCAATTATAGAAAAATGGCTAAATGATAATCTTGAGCGAATAATTGAAAAGAAAGTTGATGAAAATATAGAAAAAATTAAAAACGACTGCTCGTTTTAGCTCAAATGGAGTCATAATGGACAAGGATGTCAGACGTCGCAAAATCTATTAAATAGTACACAATGTATAATCAATGTGTTTTGTTTATTACTTCTCAAATATTTGCTTATATGCTCCAAGATGTTCTAGTTATTGAGCAAGCGTTTGACAGTTGTTTATTGCACGAGCTTCTTCAAAATTTATGTCAGTGGGGTAATCATAAGGATCCCTCTGTCGTTCATTTTCAATCTGATCTCCCTTGGCAAAGTATACTTTTTCATTGGTACTACTTTTGATAGCCACAATGTTCAAGGCATTAAGAAGATCAATGGTTTCGTTTGTTGCTTTTACACATTTTTCGAGTGTTTCCAAATTGCGTTTTTCTTTTTCTTCTTCTAAACGCACTATTACATCCAATGGATCATCAATTTTGGTCTCTATCGTAGAGGATACACTAATCAGTTCTCCTGTTGTTTGGGGGGGAACTTGCTCGTCAGTGCTTTCTGAATCAGATTTATTCGGATTTTCTTCTGTAATCGAAGATTCATTTGATTCCTCTTTAGCGGAGTCTTCCGTATTGGATTTTTTATCTGTTTCTTCCGTGAATTCCTGGTGATCAGCATTCGCATTCGTGTTATCTGTCGCCGCGGATATATTAAAACACAATGTCAACAACAATAAGCATAGCGAAAAACATACTGTCATTTTAAAAAATCTCCAATACAATTGCCTTACATTCACATACAACAGTCTATACTACGTGTGGTTAATTTTTTATTAACGTTTTGCTAAAAAAAGACAAAAATCTTCATAAATTTCTTTAGCTACTACATTGATATCTCGATTTCCGTCAACTACCAAGAATCTTGAATTTTCTTCAGCTATTTTTAAAAAATTTTGAAAAACAGATTTGTGAAAATCAATGTACATATTTTCAAATCGCGTTTCTTCGTTGTTTTTTCTTGATATGGACCTTTTTACTCCAATTTCTGGGCTAACTGATAACAAATACGTGCGATCTGGGAAGATCCCAGACGTTATGTACTGATAGATTCTATTTAAGAAATCAACTGATACTCCCTTGCAAAGACCTTGATACACAACACTGGAGTCTTGGAATCTATCAGAAATCACAATTTTCCCCGCATCAAGAGACGGCTTTATTATTCTATACCAGTGATCAGCCCGGGCTGCTAAATACAAGAGAGCCTCCGTTACTGGAGCCCATCTATCCTCATTTCCAGTGAGAACCAATTTACGTATGCTCTCAGCCCCTGAAGTCCCTCCTGGCTCTCTTGTAAGGATAACATCACATCCTTCCTCCTGCAGAGTCTGCGCCAGCAATTGACTTTGAGTGCTTTTTCCTGAGCCTTCTCCTCCTTCAAACGTTATAAACATACATTAAAAAGCGATAAAATAAAAAAACGGAGAAACACGAAAATTCCTCCGTAGATTGAGTTCAAAAAGAACTTATTTGCTTTCTTCAGTATTTTCAGCAGCTATAGTATCAGATTTCTGATCGGAAGTTGTTGCTTCCTTGTCTCCTGCTTCTGATTCAGCTGGGGCCGGTTCGGATGCGGCTGGCTCTCCTCCAGCAGTACCTTGACTATTTAGATCTGCAGTGATTGCATTCTTCTCCTGATGTTTGGTTTTACTCTTTGATTTCTTTACTTTTTTATGTGCTTTCGGTTTGGCTTCCTCTGTTTTTTTCCCTACATCCTTTTCGCCTTCAGCTGCTGTTGGGGCTGACTCTTTTGTACTCTCTTTATCGTCTGTTTTGTCTTTCGCAGCATCTGGCTCTGCAGCAGGTGTGGTAGGCTGCTCCTTTGTACTCTCTACATCGGCCAATGCTACACAAGCACACACTCCGAACACTAAGGCAAAAATACTCGCTTTATTCATATTCCCGATCTCCTAAAAATAAATCTATACGTCGAATTCCGACACTCCTATTTATATTATATAGTACCACTTGTTGTATCTGAATAGCCAAAAAACTTGCAATACGAAGAAGACAAGTAACATATGTTGCAGAAATAACACGATGTGCATTAAGATTATGCAGGCTAATATTGGACAAAAGTGATCTGAAGATTTGTTTTGAAATACATTATTTATTTTAAGATTGTAAAAATCTGATATTTGTAGTACTATTACCATCGTCTTGAGCGGTTGTTGTGATGATTTCATGAAAATTGTAAATTCTTTAAAAACTCTAAAAATTCGACATCGGGCGTGTAAGACAGTTAGACGCAGGGGGCGTGTGTACGTTATTAATAAGCAGGTTCCAAAGTTCAAAGCTCGCCAGGGATAACTATTGTTTTGGCTATAGGGGTAGTGATTGCGGCGGCTGGTTCTGGGTTCAGGTTTTCTGGTTCGTGTGGAATTTTCCCCAAACAATTTCTCTTTCTTGAATCAGTATTAGAGAGGTTTTCTTCGATTTCTGATGTGAATAAGATAGTTTGCGTTGTACCAGGGCAATATCTTGATATGTTTCCCTCAAACGATATGGTTTTATTCACATGTGGGGCAGAAAGCAGACAAGCATCAGTATTTAATGGTCTCAAAACTCTGAAGGAATACAGTCCAACGCACGTTTTAATTCACGATGCTGCTAGACCGTATTGTTCTGAGGACATTATTGATAGAGTGATTAGGAAGTTGTTTGAAGGAACTCAAGCTGTGGTGCCTGTCATTTCTCCAGTTGATTCTGTGAGAATACACTGTAAACCTGTAGATAAAAATTCTATATTTCTTATTCAAACACCACAAGGTTTTATCTTTGATCTCATATACAAATTACATGAAAAGTATGAGAAAATAACAGTGTTGGATGATGCTTCTTTATGTGATTTAGAAGGAATAGACGTAAATTTTGTGAAGGGGGAGGCATTAAATAAAAAAATCACATACAAAAGTGATTTGCTTTGTTGTGATTTTAAGGTTGGATTTGGATTCGATTCTCATGAATTTTCAACAGAAAAGAGTAGAAAGTTAAAACTCTGTGGGGTGGAGATACCAGATTTTCCTGGTCTGAAGGGAGTTTCAGATGCAGATGTTGCCGTTCACAGCATTATAGATTCTATTCTTGGAGCTATTGGCCGAGGGAGCATAGGAGAATTTTTTCCAGAAACATCTGAATATTCACAAAACGCAGACTCAATAGAGTTTTTGAAAATTATTGCAAGGGTGATGTTTAATGCTTTCTACATGATTAGTAATGTGGATATGACGATCGTGTGTAATTCTCCCAGAATATCTACATATAGCCAGGAAATGGCAAAAAATATAGCAGATTGCCTTATGACAGATATATCTTCCGTAAATATTAAGGGAAAAACAACTGAGGGTACCAGAATCGAAGGTATAGCTGCTTTCACGAATGTTCTCTTACAGCGCATCAGATAATCTCAGTTTCCTATATAAGGGGACTGACAACTAAATGTTCAGTATGCTTCCCTTTTCGGAGGAACTCCATTGTATCAGATTACTTCCGTTTGTCTGTCAAGGATCACTTCGCAGGAGTTCTTAATGGAACCAAGTACTTCTGGAGAATTTGAAAGAGTATACGGAGCACAAAACCAGAGTGTACAAGATAGTACATGAGGATTCGAGCACCGGAACAACGCACAAATTATCAGAAGGACGAAGGTTACATAAGAACTCTGTTCTCTACCTTGACATATACTTCAGTAATCTGGGATCTCTGCTGCTGTTCCAAAAAGGAAAATACAGTATATGGATAGGAAGAAAGAGAAGGTAGGAGTGTACGCTTGCTCACTCTGTTTGCTAACGCTACTTCTAACAGTTAGTTGTTAATGCCCAGGAAAATCCAGGCGAAATGCATAAAAAATACATTTTGGAAGATTTTTCTTAAAAAAGTTTTCATTTATTAACGGAAAATTAACCTTTTTATGTTATTTTTTTCCATCCGTAACCCCCGCCCGCCACCTTGGGGGCTCGAGCTCACCCCTTCATCTATGCACCAGCACAGCTTCAGCTTATCATAAAAAGATTAAGATTACGTTAATTTCTGGAAGATTTTTTACACAGCAATTTAATTTTTCTTTTTATAACGGATTTTGCAAGCTCTTTTGCGTGCATCAAATATTTTCTTGGATCTATATTAGTTGGATTATTTTGAGTATATTCAAGAATACCTGAGAGGAATGACAGTC
>JAISOC010000015.1 GCA_031275915.1 Holosporales bacterium
CTTCTTGCAGTAGCTCCTACAATAAAATATTCCACCAACTTCTTCTGTTTTTGTTTGCTTAGTTTGCTTTTTCTCATTACTCCATCCTAGATTATTTTCCTTATCTAGGACAGCCCCAAAGAAAAATACTATGGTACAATCGTAACGATATTTCAGTGTTTTTATTCAGAGCCATAATTTTTAACGCAAATTGCAGAAAAGTTAAAATAGGCAAACGTCATGAAATGCGAAAAAATAGATAGTTCTTTATCTAGCATACTTAGAATTTCTGTTCCTCTTGTTTTGTCTGCCCTGTCAGTCAACATGATGTATGTGATAGACAAGGTAATGCTGGCTGGATACTCAGTTGACGCTATGAATGCGTGCTCTATATCTGGAAATTTAGTTGGTGTTTTCACGTATATGTTTATTGGCATAGCGGGAGCTGCTGAAGTTTTTGTTGGCCAATTCAATGGATCAAAACAATATGAAAAGCTGGCCTCTCCCGCTTGGCAAATGATTTACATGTCCTTAATAGCGGCTTTGCTTTTGTTACCAGTGGCATATTTCTCTGAATACGTTAATACCCTTCCAAAATATTATTTAAAAGAAGGAGTAATATACCAAAAAATTCTCCTGTATTGTTGCTTCCCTCCTTGCCTAACATCTGCTCTATCAGCTTTCTTCGTTGGGCAGGGGAAAACAAGAATGGTCACCTTGTCTTCAGTGTTTGCTATGTTGCTGAATGCAGCCTTAGATTATATTTTCATATACAAATTACAAATGGGATGCAAGGGAGCAGCTATAGCAACCGTTGTTTCAGAAGTCTTGCAAACTTCTATTTTATTGGCTTTGTTTTTTAGCAAAAATAACAGAAACAACTACAATACCTTTAGAAATCGAAAATTTGATAAATGGTTATTCTTGAAATGTATAAAAATTGGAACTCCAGTTTCTATTGGAAATTTCACAGCTCTATTGGCATGGTACGTTATTTATTCAATATTAAGTCATGTTTCAAAAGATGCCGCCACTGTTTATGGCTTTGGAGTGAATGTGTATGTTCTCTTTATATTTATAGGCGATGGGTTATATAAGGCAATAGCAACAATATCTTCAAATATGATAGGCAGAAAGGATCTGTCTTCAATAAAAAAAACATACAGAACATTTGTTATTATTTCTGTTGCTTTTGGATTAATAATGGCTATACCACTTATTATTTTCCCAGAAATGGTACTTAGATTGTTTGATTTGATGAAAGAAAATATATCGAATCTATACGATGAAATTAAAAGGACTTTTTATTTAATAACTGTTAATACCACTGTGGAAACGTTACTGAGTGTGACTTGGGGAGTTCTTTTAGCAGGAGGAGATACCAAGTATGCTACCATCCTGAGTCAGTCATTACTTTGGGGAATCGTTGTTATCCCAACAGCTGTTTTGTATTACTTAAGGATCATTGATTCAGTGATATAATCGTGCGATGTCACAAACGAGTAGTCTTAAATTGTTGAATGGCTTCTGGCGCGGGCTTTCTCAGACTAAATTGGTTTCAAAAATTACTCGGTTGGAAGCCGATTCGAGTATAATTGTGTATATTTTCATAACTATTTGGGGAATTCTCTCAACATTCTTTTGCTATAGGAGATACAAAAGCCTCAAGTGGTACAACAAACTGGTGTAAGTATTTCACTCTTAAAGATGAACTTACGAAAAACTTTTATTCACTTTCTTTATTAATATGCTGTATTTTGCGTCTATATGGTTTTTTTTCAAAAGCAGACGGAATTTCTTCTGATTTGAGAGTTGAAGTTTCTGCCACAGACTCCTCTTTTGGAACTTGAGTTTGTTGAGCGAGAAATTTTTCATTTATAAGACGCATATAGTGTTCCGCATATTGCAAATTGTATTCAGCATTCACAATATCACCTGCCAATCTACTATCTTTTGCTGCCTTCATGTATTTCTCATACATATTTTGATAATAACCCCTGGTTTCATTTAAATTCCTGTTTAATTGCCTGTTATTATCTTTCCTAATCATCAAATTGTTTCATAACTGTACATAAAACCAGCTTACATTCATTCTACCATAATTACAGCTGCGATACAGCCTTATCTATCACCACCAACGCTTTTTCTACATCTTCTTCGTTTTCTGATTCTATCATTACTCTTATTATATTCTCAGTGCCAGATTTTCTGATAATCAATCTGCCTCTTTTTTGTAGAATTTCATTTTCGATCGAAAAGATAGTTTTCTTAACATAATTGGAGTGTATATCTATTTCTTTATTAAGATTTTTAAATACCTGAGGGTATGGCTTATAAAGATTATGTATATCACTTGCTTTTTTACTGTTGGATACCAAATAATTGAGAACTTGAAGAGCAGACACCAAGGCATCTCCAGTTGTTGAATAGTCCAAAGGGACGATGTGTCCAGATTTTTCTCCTCCAAGATTAGATTCAATTTCAATCATCTTCTCAATCACATATTTATCCCCCACATCTGATCTAATTAACTCAATCCCAATTGAATTCAGGTATTTCCAAAGGGCCATATTGGACATAGTGGTTGCAACAACTTTATTTCCTCTTAGTTTCCCTCTGTTTCTCCAATCTGTCGCTATGATTGCTATTATGTAATCTCCATCTATAATTGTTCCCTTCTCATCGACAACAATAACTCTGTCTGCGTCTCCATCAAGGGCAAATCCGATGTCAGCTTTATGTTCAACAACAGTTTTTTGCAACAATTTCGGATTGGTTGTTCCACATTCTTCGTTTATATTCAAACCATCTGGCTCATTTCCTATAGCAATAACTTCTGCTCCAAGTTCCCAAAAAACTTCAGGAGCAACCTTATAGGCAGCCCCATTTGCACAATCCACAACTATTTTTATCCCTGAAAGAGTTAAGTTTCTTATAAATGATGCTTTAACAAATTCAACATATCTGCCATCAATATCATTTATTCTCTTGGCTTTACCCATTTTTTCTGGTCCAACTAATTTCATTTCTCCAAAGAAAAATTCAGTTATCTTCTCTTCATCAAGCGGAGAAATTTTGAATCCCTTATCGTTGAAAAATTTGATTCCATTGTCTTTGTAAGGATTGTGAGAGGCAGAAATCACAACTCCAAGATTTGCTCGAAGGGTTCTGGTTATGACGGAGACTGCTGGAGTTGGAATTGGCCCCAGTAACATAACATCAGCTCCCGCTGCTATAAATCCTGCTGTCAATGCAGGTTCAAGCATATATCCCGAGAGTCTAGTGTCCTTCCCAATGACAACCTTAAAGTCCTCCATGTCTTTTTTAAAATGTTTGACAGCGGATATAGCTAGTTTCATAGAATTCTCAGGGGTGATGAATCCACTATTGGCAAGTCCCCTCACTCCATCCGTTCCAAAAATGTTTAAAAGTTGCTTGGGCATATGTTTCATTTTCATAGAAGTGTTAAATGTATCCTATCACATTTGAACTATAAACTGGATCACCAGGCACTTTTTAATAAATCTCAGAACCTTCGTAAGCTTGCGGTTATAGCTAGTAAATGATATGATAGTCGACAATACGGTAATTTAAAATGGGTATACATGGCTTCTCATGAATCCTCAAAAAAGAGTATAAGAAAAACAGTTCGTCAAAGAGCAGTTAACGTGTGTCGTATTGGCAGAATCCGTACTTTCATTAAAAAAGTTGAAAAAGCAATATCTTCCAAATTAGATAGTGCGGCTATAGTGTCTGCATTTTCAATAGCTCAAAAAGAAATAATGAAAGGAGCTTCAAAACACATAATGCACAAAAATACTGCTTCAAGAATAATCTCAAGATTAAGCAAAAAAGTAAAATCTGCACTCGGAGAAGTGAAATAGCAATAATTCGTGATATATCAATAATAGGAGGAGGAGTATCAGGTATGTATGCCTCCTATTGTTGTGGCATATCCTCTTTTCCCTGTTCTCTTTTTGAAACGTTGCAGCATCTTGGGGGACAGTGTTCTGCCTTTTACCCAGATAAAAATATATACGGAGTTCCAGGATTTTCTGATACCAAGGCCTCTGATTTTATAGATTTGTTAAAAAAGCAAACGTTTTCTCTGGAATATATTCCAGATATAATTAACAAGAAAATAACGAACATCGAACAAGATACAGAGTTTTTCTCCCTAAATAACGGAGAATACATGGCGAAATATATAATATTAGCTACAGGAATAGGAGACATGATTCCTAATATTCCAAATGATATTTCTGGTATAGATAACGACTTTGTTCATTTTTATTGTATTAGAGCTGATTTATACAAAGGCAAAGATATTATAATTGCGGGAGGTGGAGATTCAGCTGTTGATTTTGCAATCTGTATGAAATCTATAGCAAAGAGCGTTACTATTATTCACAGAAAAGATGAATTGAGGTGTGATTCTCATAAGATAGGCAAGTTAAATGATATAAACGTAAAACTTTCACACTCAATTCTTTCAATAGAAAAAAATCATAAAATTATAACAGACAAAGGAACTTTTACAGCTGATTACATAATATTTTGCTATGGATTTAGAGCAGAGCCTGGAGCTATAGCTGGACTGACAAAACTTGGGATTTCTTTTGAAGATGATTTAATTTCTGTTGATATAGACACGATGCAAACTGGAAACAAAAAGATTTTTGCTATAGGTGACGCAATTACGTATAAAAACAAGAAGAAAAACTTAGTTTCTTGTTTTTTTGAGGCAGATAAAGCAGTTAGGATGATAAAATTGCTGGAGTTGCAATAAAAATGAGTAAAATAATCGTAAGGGGGGCAAAAGAACACAATTTGAAAAATATAGATGTTGATATCCCAAAGAACAAATTGGTTGTTATAACAGGGCTTAGTGGATCAGGTAAATCTACATTGGCATTTGACACTCTATATGCTGAAGGGCAAAGAAGATATGTTGAAAGCCTTTCTTCATATGCCAGACAATTCCTGAATCTGATGCCCAAACCTGATGTGGAAAAAATAGAAGGATTAAGTCCTGCAATATCTATAGAGCAAAAAACTATATCTAAAAATCCAAGATCAACGGTTGGAACAATTACAGAGATTTATGATTATTTAAGATTATTGTTTGCAAGAATAGGAATTCCATACTCTCCTACAACTGGATTGCCAATACGAGCTCAGACAGTATCTCAAATAGCAGATACAATAATGTCCTTTCCAAAAGATTCGAAGTTATACATCCTGGCTCCAATTGTGAGACAAAGAAAAGGTGAATACAGAGTGGAACTGTGGTCAATAAAAAACCAGGGCTTTGAAAGAGTTTTTGTAGATGGAAACATGTATGAGATTGATGAAGTTCCAAATTTGCCAAAAACTCATAAACATGACATATCAATAGTTGTTGATAGATTGTTGATATCAGAAGATAACACAGCCGAACTCAGACAAAGATTGGTAAATTCAATTGAAATATCTCTTAAAAAAGCTGATGGCATAATGATAGCGAAGGACTTTACAACTGGTAAAGAAACTGTATTTTCAGAACATTTTGCATGTCCCAAATCAGGATTTTGTATACCAGAAATAGAACCAAGACTCTTTTCTTTCAACAGCCCAAAAGGGGCCTGTAAAAAATGCGCTGGGCTGGGATACAAGGGTTTTGTCGGGGGGTTTGGATATTTCGCAAATAGATTCATCGAAGATGATGATATTGAAAGCGATTATTGTATAGAGGAGAAAGAAGTGTGCCCAGCTTGCAATGGAACTCGCTTATGTAAGGAAGCTTTGGCAATTAAGATTGACATGAAAAATATAGCAGAAATTGCTAATATGTCGCTCGATGAAGCTCTCATTTGGTTCACTGAGGTGTGGGCCAAACTATCAGAAAAAGAAAGAAATATATCTGAAAAAATCATACAAGAAATTAAAAATAGGCTTGAATTTTTGATAAATGTAGGCCTTGAATATTTAACTTTATCAAGAGCTTCCGAAACATTATCAGGAGGAGAATCTCAAAGAATTAAATTGGCTTCGCAAATAGGATCTGGACTCACTGGTGTTATGTATGTTCTTGACGAACCCTCAATTGGTCTTCATCAAAAAGACAATAATAGGTTGATTCAGACTCTTAAAAAATTGAGAGATTACGAAAACACAGTCATAGTTGTTGAACATGATGAGGATACCATGCTTGCCTCGGATTGGATCATAGATATGGGACCACGTGCAGGAACTCATGGAGGACAAATTATTGCTGTTGGAACTGTTGATGATATTAAAAATAGTGAGGACAGTTTAACTGGCAAATATCTATCAAGAAAATTGTTTATACCTGTTCCAAAACACAGAAGGCGTGTTAATCTCAACAGAAGTATAGAAATTGTTGGAGCCTCTGGAAATAATCTCAAAAACATTAATGTAAAATTTCCAATTGGAGTTATAACCTGTGTTACAGGAGTTTCTGGATCAGGTAAATCCACTCTTGTTATAGACACTCTCTTTAAAGCAGCATATAACAAAATCTCCGCTATAAAGAAAATTGATATTAAAAACGTTGAAGAAATAAAGGGACTGAGGTTGATTGATAAGGTAGTTGATATTAATCAATCTCCAATAGGAAGAACCCCTCGCTCAAATCCTGCAACATATGTTGGCTGTTTCACAGATATCAGAAATTTATTTGCTTCTATGCCAGAGGCTAGGGCCAGAGGATACACTAGCTCTAGATTTTCATTCAATATAAAGGGAGGAAGATGTGAAGCATGTAAAGGTGATGGCATCTTGAAGATAGGCATGCATTTTCTTCCTGATGTATATGTGGAATGCGATCAATGCCACGGAAAAAGATTTACAGCAGAAACGCTTGAGATCAGATTCAAAGAGAAAAATATATCTGATATTTTGGATATGACTATAGAGGAGGGAACAGAACTTTTCAAAAATCATCCATCTATATATCAAAAATTAGGATGCCTCAATAGAGTTGGTCTTGGATATCTGACAATAGGCCACAAGGCCACTACCCTTTCTGGAGGAGAGGCACAAAGAGTTAAATTATCAAAAGAATTGTCCAGAAGATCTACTGGAAACACATTATACATACTGGATGAACCAACAACAGGCCTGCATATGGATGATGTGAAAAAATTGATAGAAATACTGCAGGTTTTGGCAGATCAAGGAAACACAATCGTTATTATCGAGCATAATATGGAGGTAATAAAGATAGCAGATTGGATAATAGATATGGGGCCAAATGGAGGAGTAAACGGGGGTAATATTATAATTTGTGGTACCCCAGAAACGGTGTCGACTTGCCAAGAAAGCTATACAGGGCAATTTTTGAAAAAGCATTTATGATTACGGAGAATTGGTGGGCCCTGTAGGACTCGAACCTACGACAACTCCGTTATGAGCGGAGGGTTCTGACCAACTGAACTAAAGGCCCAACGCCTCAAAATCTATCACATAACTCATGTTCGGGCAATATTGTTTATGAGGCTGTATAAGTTCATAAGATATGAGACAACACATTGGTGCGCTTACATGATCGATGATATTTTCTTCTTAGACCACGTTTGTATCTTCAAGTTCGTCTGCTATATCCCACAAAGAAATGTATGCTTGTGCAAGAAAGGTCACCAGATTTGCATATTGTGCATCTTGATTAATTGATTCTACTCCCTTGGAGAAGGCAGAAGATACTAGGGAGGTAGCAGACAATGCTCGCACAAATGTTCCCTGCAGTCCTGTCATATTGACTATTGCTGCTACAAATTTTGATAGAATAGAGACAGCATATATACCCTTTCCGAATTTGTTTCCTCGTTGGATTGACGATGTTTGTTTGTCCATTAATTTTTTAATTTGCGAAAACGTAACTAAGTGTTGAGTTAGTGTTGTATTGTTCTGGTATAGTTGATTATTAGAAGTAATATGAGTATTTATTTGAGTATGTATATTCATTATATTTTTAACAGCATTAAAAATTGTTTCTTTGCCTGCCTCACTGAATGATATTGTGGACTGATTTTGTGAGGAGTTTAAAATGTTTTTAATTTTTGATCCAAGCCTATACCCGTATCCTGTTGCAATACCATCAGACACAGTTGTAACAGCCATACCTATCATCAAAGAATAATGATCCCAAAATAAGGTTGATACGATATTAAATATGTCTGTTGTAAATCCAGAAACAAGTCCCCATACATTTGCCCAGAACAGTCTTTTGGAGTACTTTAAGAAATTTTGATCATTTTGTGAAGAAAACCCCTCCTTTTCCTCCTGCAATTTAGCTGCCTGCAATACAATTGGCTTAAATAGAGGATTATCAGCAAAATCTAGTAATTGATCCATTATCAGTGCTTTTTCTGATGATTGTGACGTAGTTGTAACCAAGGCCACTCTTTCTTTGAGAGATAGATTGGTAGTTTTTTCCTGGGATGATACTACTGCGTTTATTTTGGAGGTAAATTCGATAATATCTTCTGGACTTAATGTTAAATATGTATTATTTTTCAAAATTTCGCTTAAACTAATTTTTGCTTGATTATTGTTTTCATGGCAGTCATGTTGCCTCAAAGTCTTGCTAAATTGCTGAACAAAAAAATTCTGTAATACATTTCTAACATTAGGATTCTGCAAGACCACATGCTGTTGATTTATTATCTTCCCAAAACAAGAAACTAAAAATTTCAATAATGTATCTTTATCTTCAGGACTTTCTGTGATTTCAGGATAGAGATTTAATATTGTCTCAAACTCATCCTCTATTTGAAATTGTGAATTTGAAATTTGAGATAGGCTTTCTAGTGAAGAGGAATCTAAATTATCTTCAAAAGATTGATTCATACACACTTCACAAATATTTTGATCCATTTGTAGATTGAAAAATTCTGCCTGTGTTCCTGGAAGAGTATTTGTGGATTGTTGCCCTTCGAAAATTATCGATGGAGTTTGAAGAGGAATTTTAATTGTTGTATTAGAGCGACTGTTATTTTGAGAACAAAAATTATGGGGAGATATAGCCTCCTTTGGAGAAGAAGCTTCATCCTTAGTTGATTCAATATGCTGTTTTGTTTTTTGAAACCATTTTTTTGCTGCTCTTGCTGCTGCGGAAGGGATTTTTTCATTTGTCTGCACTGGACTAGTAATTGTAGGAGATGTACTATTAGCTGCTCTATGACTATTTCCTTTTTCCTTTATAATATCAAAAGCTATAGATTTTATGCTTGTTTTTGGTTTTGCGCTTACTATGATTCCTGAAGCATTCAAGGATGTTTTATGAAATTGTTCGTCAGGCTGTTGGTCTCCAAAAGAAGATGCGTTACAACAATAAAATAATAGAAAGAATTGGGCAATTAATGAAGTAGTTATATGTCTCTTCATTTTTGTCATATGTTTCCAAACAAAATACGACCTATGCAATATACTGCACCAATATTAATTGGCTTTCAAGAAATAATGTTGTTTACTGCAAATAAATAATATTGTTTAACAACAGTCTCAATAATAAATGATCTTTTTATTTTTTTTATTAATAACAGTGTTCTATCGCCTAACAATCACAGAGAAAAACCAAGAGCTACCAGCTTATCCCGAAGTATGTGCATCTATACAACGCCAGAATTATTATTGCAAAACATTGATAAGTATTATACAATATATATAGGTTATTAAACATGCTTTCGGGAGAAGAAACAATGTTAAAATTATGTGTATACTTATTTATGCTTGGTGAAGTCATTATTTCGTCACTATGTGCATCACGAGATGAAGATTTAATATCATCTGAAAATAATGACATAAACATAGATGCTCAAACAATGGATACAAATCCATCAGATGCTCAAAATGACAGAGAAGAACAAATGAGACAGCAATTAAATCAATATCTTTGTGATAATTTCGTGCAAGATGAATTATTTGAAGGGACAGTAGCTGCAATGAATGATCTCATTCATAAGGGATGCTATTTTCCTGCAACATTTGAAGAAAATGAATGGCTTATACTGTGTATATACTCAGAGCTTCAATGTTACGTATCAAAAGAACAACTTGCCCAATGTATGAAAACTGGAGATTGGAACTGTTTAAACGCCATATACTCATATAGACAGGTCGCAGAAAGAACCCACCTTTGAGCAAAAACAGCATTAGCTATGCTGACCTGAAACATCACCTGGAAACACAACCATTGGACCTTTGTGAAATGGTATGAGTTTTGAAATTTCACAAAGCTTGACTGGTAAGGACACATGTGAGATCCTGATAGCGGGGATGTGAAGGGTTATTAAACAGGTTAGGGGGGATCATGAAAGGGGCATTATTATCTTTGGCAGCTGTTCTTTTATGTGTTACTAATTTATCTAAAGCAGCAAGCAGTGATATGCAATCAATTAAACGTATCGTTGTTAATGAAGCAGAATTACCATTTATAGACTTACCAGGTTACCAAAAAGCAGATATATCAGGACCAGTAGTTCCATGGAATAAACTAAAGACATATGATCAATCTGAAATAATTAATGTAGTTTTTGTATCAGACAGAAAATACCTTGAGCCTACACATACTGCTATAATATCTATATTTAAGAACTCTAAATATATTGAACGTAATGAACCAATAAGATTTACTATTGTATTCGATGAAGCGGAGTTTAACGGAACTCTTGATAATGATATGAGCAGATTTTTAAATGCTTTTTTCTTAACGTTTGATAGAGATATTTATAAGTATGATATAGAGTATATTCCTGTTCCTAAAGAAGAAAGAGAATGTATGCTCAGGTTTGATACGTATTCTTGGACTAAAAACGTATCACTAAGATTATTCCTTAGTAGATTTATTCAGCACAACAAATGCATATATCTAGATGGTGATATAGCATGCGTAGGTGATATAAGAAAAATGTGGAATTTAAATTTAAAAGATAAATGTTTTGGGGCAGCTGGCTATAGATCTACCGCAAACGTGAAAGATCATATTAACGGAGGAAGTTTGTTGTTAAACTTGGAGTATATGAGAAAGGTAAAATTTGGGAATGAAATAGAGAAAATCTTAGAGGATGGAAAAAATGTGAGGAAAAGTGGACGTTTTACAGATGAACATGCATTAGATAAATATAGTGTCCTGTATCCGAATCGACGTTTAATGCTCCCGTATGAATTCAATGTCGGCGTTATGACCATTCCGAAACAATTTTCTGGACAACCTACCAATACTTTAGAAGTCACGATCATACACTACTACGGAGGCTCCAAACCGTGGAAACATTGGTCAAAGGTTTCAAATTGTGTAGATCATAGCTCTTGGCGGCAGTCAGATTGGGCTCTTAACGAATGGGGCGAGTGCTATCAACAGCTGCTAATGGTTGAAGATCTCTCTGGGAACACTGATTAGCATTTTGTTTTTATATCCAACAGCGACGGTGTTGAACTCTTCATGAAATTACCGGAAATTCAGTTGTGTGATAACTAGATATTTAGTAAAATTCAACAAAATCCAGGGCGGACGTAGTTCAATGGTAGAACACGAGCTTCCCAAGCTCGCAGCGTGGGTCCGATTCCCATCGTCCGCTCCATCGTTTCCTACGTAACTGTCTTTTCTTCGTGAAATTTTGCAAATCTGGTTACTTCTTCCATGTTTATTGTGGTACTTTTATCTTTTTCATCAGTTATTCTCATAAATTTTACAGTTATGGTTTTGTCCTTTTTTTCTCGTTCTCCGATTATGAATACAATGTCACATCCGAGTCTGTCTGCTATTTTCATTTTTTTCCCAATATTCCCAGAGGCTATAAATTCGCATAATATTGAACAATTGTGTAATGTGCGCATGATCTTGAAGGCTATGTCATTTTCACTATCTGAGACTGAAACGACTGCAAATCTAGTAGTTTTCTGTAAAACAGCGTTATCGTTGATGAGGGACATGACTCTCTCAGCTCCAAATGCAAATCCAACCCCAGAAACATCAGGACCCCCAAACATTTTAACCAGATTATCATAACGACCTCCCCCTCCAACTGAGCCTACATTCTTTGCGGATGTTTTTATTTCAAAGGCAGTGTGAGTGTAATAATCCAGTCCCCTTACCAAAAAATTATCCACTTCATAGGGTACCCCGTGTTCTTCGAGAATCTGGCAAACTTTTGAGAAATATGCTTCAGATTCTTTGTTCAAATAATCTCCCATTATTGGAGCCATCGAACAAACCTCTATATCTTCTGCTTCCTTTGAATCTAGTATTCGCAAAGGATTTGTTTTGAGTCTTCTTTTGGAGTCTTCTGACAATTTCTGCTCATGCCTTGAAAAATATTTAACAACGGCCTTTGTGTAGGAAGATTTGCTTTCTTCATCTCCAAGTGTATTGATTGCCATCTTAAATTCAAAAATCCCAACAGCGTACAAAATATCAGAGGCCAAGAGAATTGTTAAGGCATCCACGTGTGGAGTCTTATCTCCTATATTTTCGAATCCTATTTGATGAAATTGCCTGTATCTTCCTTTTTGGGGCCTGTCATACCTAAACATAGGTCCATAATACATAAGTTTGATAGGAAGGCTCTGGGTTATATTATTAGTCACAATGGCTCTTATAATCCCAGCTGTTCCCTCTGGACGCAAGGTTACTGACTCATCCCCCCTATCGAGAAAAGTGTACATTTCCTTGGATACAACATCAGTCTCATCTCCTATGGATCTTTGAAAAACCTCTGTGTATTCTAGGATCGGAGTTTCCATTATCTTGTATCCGTGCTGCATGGCTACTTTTATAGATCTCTCGATGAGATAGTTATATTTAATGATATCCAGATCATACAGATCTTTCATTCCCCTGACTGTTCTAAAGGCTGATGACATAAATCTTTCCTATATTACAAACCTAAGAATTACAAACCTAAGGCTTCATTTTGCTTAAGCATGAGTTCTTTGCATCCTATTTTCGCCAAATTTAGCATAGCAAGGAACTCTTCCTCTTTAAAAGGTCTCTTCTCTCCGCACGACTGAATTTCTATTATGCTCTCATCTGAAATCACAAAATTGGAGTCCACTTCTGCATTGGAATCTTCCAGGTAATCAATATCCAAGAGAGCAGCTCCATTAACAATTCCGCATGAAATGGCCGTTACATTGCTTCTTATAGGATTTTTGCTTATAGATTTGTTTTTGAGCAATTTTTGACAGGCAATATACAAAGCCACATAGGCTCCCGTTATACTAGCAGTTCTCGTTCCTCCATCCGCCTGTATCACATCGCAATCTATTTTTATTTGCCTTTCTCCGAGAATTGACAAGTCAATTGCAGATCTCAAGGATCTCGAGATTAATCTTTGAATCTCCAGAGTTCTTCCAGACTGTTTACCCTTTGCGGCCTCTCTATCTGTTCTCTCAGAGCAAGAGCAAGGTAGAAGCCCATATTCTGCTGTTATCCATCCAGTTCTGGATCCCTTAAGAAACAGAGGCACTCTGTCTTCTATCGTCGCTGCACATAGAACGTGAGTATTTCCAAACTTTATGAAGCACGATCCATCACTGTGTTTGTAATAATTTGGGTATATAACAACGGGCCGAAGTTGATCATATTGGCGCCCATTGTATCTGGAAAATACAGCTGAATTCGACATATATGCAAGACAGATTTACCTTCATGTGTCCCCTGACAGTAGCACAACACGTTTTATTTTTACACTATTTTCTGAGTTGGCGGTA
>JAISOC010000050.1 GCA_031275915.1 Holosporales bacterium
AGAAACAAGGTATTACAGCAGTTATACCCCCAAGAAGTAATAGAACTACTCAGAGAGAGTATGATAAGGAATTATATAAGAAAAGACATAAAATAGAGAATACCTTTCAAAAACTGAAGAACTGAAGAGGAATAGCAACAAGATATGCAAAGAATATTAAATCTTTTATTGCTATTGTTCAAATTAGATGCATGATGTTGTGGGCAAAAATGGTAATTTGACGACAAGGTGTAGCAACTATTGGAATTTACCCATTTCGTGATTGTACTTCTCTTAGAAAACTATATTTTGGAATAATAACAGTTACATGGACAGATTATGCGTTTAGTGGAACCGCAACATCAAATATAGATCTATATCTTCCTGCAGGTCACGGTATTACTGGCAACACGTGGAATAACAAAACTTGGAAATCTATTAATGAATACCCAGGAGATGCAGCTTGGGATCTTCTCTGATTGAGACGGTAACAACACACACCTGCAGATCATCAAGCAATATCATTGTGATCTGCATTGTTTTTATTTTGGCTCACAAAATTCCAGAATTCTTGTTAGAATTGAGCCAACAGTTATAGAAATTGCAAGTGTACCTACAAACTGCGCACGCCTTACATAAAACTGAGATCGGAAGTAGAATTTGTGATCAATTTCTGCTTTCATTGCATTAAAACATTCATAACATAATGTGTAATCTGTTGTCCATTAAGAAGCAAAATATTCTGATTTACAAAGATAAAGGAGTTGAGGAAAATAGCCTTGTTAATACTGTGAAATTTTTTAAAGAAAGGATAGATACCAGTTTTTATAACATTACATATGTAAAAAGTAATGAGTTAATTGAGAAAGATTGGGGAAAAAACACAAAGTTATTGGTGATACCTGGAGGAGCGGATGTTCAATATGATAGAGCTCTTCGTGGTATTGGATGTCATAAAATAAGAAGATTCGTTGCTGAACAGGGAGGAAAATTTCTTGGCATTTGTGCTGGAGCGTATTTTGGGAGCAGAAGAGTCGAATTCGCCCTCGGAACAGAATTAGAAGTAGCTGAAAATAGAGAACTAGGATTTTTTGAAGGAAAGACTGTTGGACCTATTTTGAAGGAGTATGTATACAATAGCGAGAAAGGTTCTTGTGCTGCCGATATATTGTTCAAACCACTTGGAATACGTTTTTTTTCTTATTATAATGGGGGCTGTACTTTTATAGACAGCGATGACTCACAAAAAGATTATGAGGTGCTGGCCACCTTTCACGATAAAAAAGATATTCCTTCCATTATCAAACGCAATATTGGATCTGGCACAGTAGTTCTATCAGGAGTGCATTTCGAACATAATACTGAGGCATTGAAGAAAAGCGACTCTTTAGAGACTTCTACAATCTGCAAAACCATTCTTCAAACTAAAGATCAGATGAAACGGGCGATAGAATTTATATTATGCAAAACACTTGGCCTAAAAACAGTCGATTAGTATATAATCGCCTTTGTTTCAAATATGTGTGTGAATTCTATGCTTACTGCGAAATCAAACATTTTTCAGAAGGTAGATAGAGTGGTTGTGGTTCTGCACGGCTATGGAGTAGATGGATCAGATTTCGTGAATCCAATAAAAGGCACAATAGCCAAAGTCCTCACGAATACGATATTTGTTTTTCCAGATGCTTTTTATAAATGTGATCTTGGCTTTGGTAGGCAATGGTTTTGTTTTCCTGATGATATAACATTTGAAGATTTGAGGAAGAATCTTAACGAGACTGGACCATTACTTTTTGAACAAGTAATTACAAAGATTTCAAACGAATATGAGGTTCCATTTCAGAATATCAACATAATGGGATTTTCACAGGGGGCAATACTTGCCTTTGAAATGATTTACTTCGCAAATTTCTCTCATATTATTGCATACTCCGGATTATTTGCCTTCGATCCAAAAAAACTTGCTCCTTACACAGATAATAAGGTTCTTATAGTGCACGGGGATGAAGATACAGTTGTTCCATATAGCAATATGAACATGAGCTCTCAAAGTTTAGATATTATTGGCATAAAGAATGAGAAATACACTCTGAGTGGAATAGGACACTTTATAACAGAAGAAGGCTATCAAAAAGGAGCCGAATTCATTATGGACTAACAACAAAATGTAGAAGTTCTAATTGTAAGTATCTCATCTTCTATAAACACTGTTAGAAGTAGCGTTAGCGAACAGAGTGAGCAAGCGTACACTCTTACCTTATCTTTCTTCCTATCTACATACTGTATTTTCCTTTTTGGAACGAGAAAGAGAGAACCAGATTGCGAGGCACTTTGTCAAGGTAGAGAGCGTAGCGGACCTTGACAAAGGCTGGCCGAGCAATCGGTATAATGGAGTTCCTCCAAAAAGGAAAAACACTATGATGCTCTAGGCATTGAAGATAATAATTTACAATCCCTGCACACACACGCTGATTTGATCGTATATTGGCATGAAGACAGAGCAGACCACTATAAGAAGTATGCCTCCCATTAATAAGGTAATTATCGGTTGCATCATAGATGTTGCCTTATTAATTGATTGTTTAATTTCATTTTGTAGCATATCTGCTGTTATTTTAAATGTTTTTGCCATATCACTTGTATTTTCTCCAGAAAAAATAATTACAAGTTCTTGTCCTGTAAACATTCCTGAGGAATTGAAAGCCTGGCCAATTGTATCACCTTGCCCTATATCCAAGACAATTTTTTGAATTTTTTCATTAAATTCTTTATCGTTTGGGGTTTTGGCAGATGAAAGCAGAGCATCTATGAAATTAATTTTTTCACTTAGCATGAGATGCATACATTGGAAAAATTTCAATATTTTCATATTTCTATTGATACGCTTCACAACTGGGATTTTGGATAATATGAATCTCCATCTATACACTACTAAAAAAATTAACAATATCACGCTGATAATTAAAAATACTGCATTAGATTCGCAGAAATTTTTAAGAGACAGAACAGAGGACATTACAGGTGAGACTTTCATTCCCATATCATTAAATGATTCAACAAAGGTTGGAATTATTCCAAATACCCAAAAAGAAGTAACACTCAAAATAACCATAAAAAGCAAGACGGGATAATACATAGACCCCTTCATAAGCTTGCTGGTTTCAAGATTATTTTCAAAATATTTAGAGATATCTTCAAAGGCCCTTCCAAGAGTAGCTGTTTTTTCAGCTATTTCAATGGATTTTATGGAAATTTCGTCAAAAATTTTTAAATCGTTTACATCGCGCATAGCCTCACTCATTGGTGATCCAGAAGATATCCTGTATATAAGATATTGAATAATCGCTCTATGTTCATCTTTATGAAAAGAATGTAAAACAATGCTTAGAGCTTGTATGATATCAATATTGTTGGAAACTAAAGTACACATGCTCCTTAAAAATGGAATTGTGAATTTTTCTACAGTTGAGTTTTTGTTGTTTTTAAATATAGTTCTTTTGAGTCTGCACGAAATTAAGTGACTACTATCTGCCGTGTGCACCATTTTTGATAGTTCTTCTTCACTGTTAGCGAAACAAACACCCCTTGTGATTAAGTTCTGAGAGTTGTTCATAGCTTTGTATTCGTATATCATTGACTAAGTTGTTTTTTTAGGCACATGTAATATTTATACAGTACCAAAAAGCCATGCCACAATTTTATTTTTTGAATTTTGAAGAAACAAAGGTCCTATTTAAAATTTTGAAATCTGGTGGAATTAAAGACGCAAGATTTGTTGGAGGATGCGTTAGAGATTTTCTTCTTGGAAAAACAACAAATGACTTTGATATAGCAGTCAATGCCCCAATAAAGCATGTTATTGAGATCCTAAAAAAGAATAACGTAAAATACCTCAAACCTAGAGTCAAATATGGATTTGTAATAGTAGTTATTGGGAAAAAATCATTTGATTTGACTTCCCTAAGAACAGATGTTCAATGCTATGGAAGACATTGTGATATCGAACCTTCTTCTGATTATATAGAGGATGCAAAGAGACGAGATTTCACAATTAACGCTATGTATGTATCCAAAGAAGGTGATTTTTTTGATTATTTTCAAGGGGAAGATGATCTAAAAAATAGAAAGGTTACCTTCATAGGTAATCCAATTGACAGAATTATGGAAGATGCTTTAAGAATCCTCAGATACTATAGATTTTGTGCTTATTTAGGAGATTATAGTCACTCATACTCCGAAATTCTGCAAAAAGCAGCTCATCTAGTCAATAACTTGTCGATTGAGAGATTACAAAACGAATTACTCAAAACAATATATTCAAACATAATTATCAATATGATGTATCACGATGGAATACTGCAGAGACTCTCAGAGGACATTTCAATTGATTCTTTTAATAGGATTAAAGACATAGAAACTACAGATATTATTCGCCTTTGTTCTCTTTTTTCTTTTGAGTTTATTTTGAATGTTTTAAAGTTAAAAAAAACTCAAAAGCAATTAATCTTGGAATACAAAAAATTTTTACATGAAAGTTTAGAGTATTGCTTCTATAAAAATGGAGAACAATTCGCGCAAGATATCGCTATAGTCAAACTGGCAAAACTCAACATTCCTATTGATTTTAACAAAAATTTCAAAGATGTGGGAAAGTTCCCTCTATCATATCAAAATCTTCCAAAAAACTTTAAAAACGCCTCAAAGATACTGCAAAAATGCGAGAAATGGTGGGTAAACAACAAAGGAATCAACTCTAAAGAAGAATGTTTAAATTACGCTGTAAACATAAGTAATGAAACAGACTCCATATCGAAAACCTAGGTATCCTCTTTGCCTGGCCATGCCTCGCTACAATTGGGGAGAATGTCACACATCTATATCCTGTTGCTCTCTCAAGAATCCACCACATCTGATAGTTTTTATATCCTTGCAGAGACCTGTTGAATTATCTATTTCAAGGAGAATTCCACATACAGTTGCTGAACCGGTAGCTGGTATCATTCTTGCATACATGTGTATTTTTTGTGTCAGTCTCTTTATGGAAGCATCATCATCCATACCGATAACTGAATCGTAATCTCCGCACATTCCAAGGTCACTTAGAAATCCAGTTCCCCCTTTTAATATTTGAACGTCTGCAGTTGGAACATGAGTATGAGTCCCAAAAATTGCTGAAACTTTTCCATCGAAATACCTAGCATATGCTGTTTTTTCAGCTGTAGATTCTGCATGTATATCAACTATTATCGAGCTTATATTCTGTCCCATCCTGTAAATTTTCAATAAATCTTCAAGAGCTGTGAATGGATCATCATTGATTTCCATAAATACTCTGCCAATTACATTTATAATGAGAATATTTTGTCCAATCGCAGGAATTTCATGTATGGAATGCCCACGTCCTGGTGTATTTTTTGGGTAATTCAGTGGTCTAACTAAACGTTTTTCACGGTCAAAAAGCTGCAAATCATCTTTTTGATCAAAGGTGTGATTCCCCAATGTGATGATGTCAACTCCTGCTTCAAAAAGCTGAGTACACATTTCCTGCCTAATTCCAAAGCCATGAGCTGAATTTTCTCCGTTTGCTATCACACAATCTATTTTACAGGCCTGTTTTTTGCTTTTTATGTATTCTATGAGAGCATTTCTACCACTTTTTCCAACAACATCTCCAAAACACGCTACCCTCATTTTGTTAACTCTTTTACCCTATCTTCAAAAATTTTTACAAAAGCGACATTTTGGGTCTGCTTAAAACTCCTTTGAAAATTTTTCATAACAAATTTAAACATCAGATCGTGTTCAACTTCTTCAGTTGAAGCTTCTTCAGAATCCGGTATTTTCTTACTTATGGTATAAAACACATCAACAAAGTCACCTCCTTCCATGGATTCAGCAGTATTAGCTCCTTTCATAGATGAATCGAGTACCATTATCAATAGCGGGTTATCGACACTCTCTTCCTTTTCTTCGAACTCTAATTTATATTTTTTGCACACCTCCTTAAACGCATCAGGAGTCTTTGCGGCTTTCAATTCTTCAACAGCGTGAACTACCTTCTCAGAATCTTTGGATGTCATAATACCGCCTTGATGCCGGGCAGTGACTTTAATGTATTTATACACAGCCTCCTTACTTCCCTTTTTGTTTGGAGTTGCCCTATCTTCAAGATATACAATTTTAATTCCAGAATTAGACTCTATGATACCGCTGAATTCTCCAGGTCTTAATTTTTGGACGGCTTGTAGAACAGATTTTTCCATATCTTTTTCTGAGACCCATCCTAAATCTCCGATTTGCAAAGGATAACGCCCCTGAGATATACTTTCCGCTAAAACCTGAAAATTAAAGCCATCATTCAAAAGTTTTAATAAAATCTCAGCATTTTTAAGAGCTGTATCTTTAGATTTTTGATCAGTTACTCTCAAATGTATTTCATATAGGTGATACCTGGTGCTTTTGTTTTTTTCTAACGATTTCTTTTTTTCTTTTAAAATTTCATCGGGAGATATATGCACATCGTTTTTCATGGCCTTGATAATGAATGAAAAAAGCATCTTGGATGCAATGTTTTTTCTAAATACTTGCATGTTAATCCCAAGATCCTTGAATCTCTTCTCCAACTCTTCTTCAGTCAAATTATTTCTACTTGCTATCCCTTTTATTTGTTCGTCAATATCCTTCTCTGATATTTTCATCTTATTCCTGGCAGCCACTTGCTCTTGAAGTTTCCCATCTATTTCTTTGGCTAAAACACTCTGCACCATAAGTTTTGCTTCTTTATTGCTAAAACTTTTTCCAGATGAGAAAAATATGAAACATATTGTGTTCATTATATCTTTGCTGGTTATGACATCTTTGTTGACTTTTGCCACTATGAAAATTCGCATATTTGATTGATGAGTATTTCCCGTATATACACTACGTACCTTAAGTTTGTGGTCCGTTTTAGTTGAAAAAATCTTTAGCTTCCTATCATCATTTTCATCATCTTTTTCAGAATAGAACTTGTATTCATCAACAGTTTTCCCAACCTTTGATATATCTATATCTGTAGTTCCACACAAAACACCAGGACAACACGCAACAAAGAACAGAGAAGCAGACAGGACCTTAACAAAATTCATCAATTTACGGAAAACAGCCAACAAACCATAGGATGATACGACACCGAGGAGAATATTACAATTAGATTTGTGCAATCCATTTTAAAGTAACAATAATTACAGCAGCGGTATGCCATTCTCTAGTTTATTGTATTGCATTATCACATACGTCTTTATTTGATGTATGTTTTCAAAATTCTTAAGCTTGCTGTCTATGAAGTCCTCATAATCTGTAAGATCTCTAACAATTATTTTTAGAACGTAGTCAAAATTACCTGTTGTTGAGGCACATTCTCTGATATTTGACAGCGATCTGACGTGACTTAAAAATTGTTCAACACACTTCGTACTGTGATTCTCCAGCGCCACAAAGCATAGAGCCACAAAATTGTATCCCATAGCAGAACCATCTAAATCAGCATGATATCCACGTATTACTCCCCTGTTTTCCAAATTTTTCAATCTTCTCAAGCATGGAGGAGCAGATATACCAGCCCTATGGGCCAACTCAATATTAGTCATTCTTCCATTTTGCTGAAGATTATCTAAAATCGAAATATCAACCTCATCAAGTCTTCTAAACACTGTTTTCACCACATAATTCAACGTCATAGTAACAGATAGTATAGGGACAAGTATGTATTAAGGAAGGAGAAAACTTAAAAATTTTTCAATAGTTAATTGAAAAATTAAGATAAAAGGAATAGATAATATAAGACAACGTAAAAGCTAAAATTTTCATAAAATTATTTTAAAATTGTTTGGGCATATTTTTATTTTGATAGTTCAAAGTAAGACTGTAAGAATAAATATTATAAAGTATGCGTTTTTTAGGAGCCTCCCCTCTTATGAAAAACTATTGGACAAAAGAAGAAATAGCAATATTAAAGGAAAAATATTCTTCTGGACAAAGAATTAAAGCCATAGCGAAAGAATTGGGCAGAACTCCGTCTGCAATCAATAAGACAATAAGTCGTCTTGGGATAGCAAGAAGAATTGTCAGAATTGATGTCAAAAGAAATATAACTCTGCAATGCAAAGTAAAGTATGCTGTCCATGATGATCCTGATGTGTATCTACAAAAATCAGTTTCATTTGCAACAATTGAAAAGTACCTTAAAGAAAAAGGATTTCGCATATCAAGATTTCGTGATTCTATTTACCAAACTTGTCATAATAACGAAAAGGAAATGTTTAAAGTTGGTAATATTCCAATGACCAAAATGAAAGTTCTTCTTTTTGCAAATAGAATAAGAATTGAAGAAAAAAAGCCGGTTTTTTCGTCAAAAGACATCACTTGGTATTAGGAAATTAAAGT
Organism: Holosporales bacterium; assembly: GCA_031275915.1. Classification (GTDB taxonomy): domain Bacteria; phylum Pseudomonadota; class Alphaproteobacteria; order RUG11792; family RUG11792; genus JAISOC01. The sequence goes on from JAISOC010000050.1 coordinate 8,404, forward strand.
TTTTTGTAAAATCATCAACAAATACCAGGGTGTCTTTCCTTTTTGGAGAAACTCCATTATTTTAGATACACTTAGTGAGATTTTATCAGATTGCATCAACAGATGAACAACTCTTCAAAAGGTGATATTTTTCAAAATTTTGCACTGAAAGATCTGAGTTCATTCAAAATTGGAGGCAGATGCAAACTCTTCTTTTCTCCGTATAATCCCGATGATCTTCGCGATTTTTTAAAAAATCAGTCAGGAAATATACCAACAATATGTCTTGGACATATGTCGAATGTACTAATAAGCGATGAAGATATAGAGGCAAACATCATATGCACTAGAGATACCTTTCAAGATATTCGATTTTTTGAGAACAACAATGTAAAGGTCGAATCTGGAGTACCTCTCAACAAATTTGTCCATGTGTGTTCATTGCAAGGGATATCTTGTTTGGAACAGATGTATTGTATTCCAGGTACCATAGGAGGAGCCCTCTTTATGAATGCCGGTACTCCCATCTTTGAAATATTTGATGTTGTTGTGAGTATTGAATGTGTTGATATGCGTGGGAACATAATTTCAATAAATAGAGATGAACTTAAACCTGCGTATAGAAGTGGAAATATTCCAAAAGACTTGATTATAACTTCTTGTATTCTTCGAACTTCCGAGTCTTCTGTTGCAACAGTGCAAAAAACGATGGATGAAATAGGGAGGAAAAGACTTTCAACTCAACCTATTAGTATGGCCACCTGTGGTAGCACCTTTAAAAATCCAGATGGATATAAAGCTTGGCAGCTCATAGATTCTGCAGGATGCAGGGGTATGTCTGTTGGAGAAGCATACGTTTCAGATTTGCACTGTAATTTCATAATCAACAATGGAAATGCGACATTTCAAGATGTAAAAACTCTTATGAGATTAATTAAGGAGAAAGTTCTGGAGAAACACGGTATTATGCTCAAGGAAGAAATACAAATAATAGAATTTGGTGATTAAATTATCTAGCCCGTCATTGGGAAATTTGGAAAAAGAAGCAGTTTGCAGAGTTTTGGACTCTCATGCTATTAACATGGGCAGAGAAACAAGAGAATTTGAGAGAGAGCTCAAGGAGTTCTTCGGAATACAG